>CAWUNT010000272.1:0-3652 GCA_963923405.1 uncultured bacterium
GTATCGTCGGCAGCGTCAGATGTGTATAAGAGACAGGATCTGACCCCCCTGATCTTTTTCAGTTCATGGAGGTTTATATGCGATTTTAAGGAAATTTCAAGATTTTAAACGCCAGCCTGGAATTTCATTTCCGCAAACGATCGAGAATTTTTTCCAGGGCATTGGCAAAACGGCGTTTCTCGTTCTCGCCAAATGGCGGAGGTCCGCCGCCCGACGCCGCACCGAGCATACCGCCCCCCCGCAGCTCCTGCATCAGATTGCGCGACGCTGTTTGCTCGCCGATTGATTCCGGGTTGAAAACCGTTCCGTGAGAATTCAACCCCAACGCGCCCTTGGCAACAATACGGGCAGCCAACGGGACGTCGGAGGTGATCACCAGGTCCCCGGACTCGACATGTTCCGCGATGTGATCGTCCGCGGCATCAAAGCCACCGGGGACACACACCGCCTTGAACAGCGGTCCCGGCGGGACCCGGGCAAGTGTGTTGCCGACCACCGTCACGAGCACCTTTCGACGCGTGGCGGACGCGAACACAAGGTCTCTCACGATGCGGGGACAACCGTCATTGTCGATCCAAATCTTCAGAGTACTGCCTCAAAATACCAATAAATGCGGTGACTTGAATTAATCCGTTGTTGTTTGGTCCATTTTCCAATAGAAACCACCGTACCTGCCATATGATTCCCCTGCCAGAAGAAATCCGGCATCATCAAAATGGTTATCCAAGCACAATGTTTTACAGAAAAAGGTTCTAAGTGGTTTTAAAACTGATTCAGAAGTTGACCTCGTCATCGACCAAGCCAAAAGCAAATCAAGTCCCCCGATCAACACACACCACCCCCGTTTCCCAGGTAACACCGCCTCCGGCGAAGAAAACCGGGAAGTCCTTTGCCAGCCTCGGCCTGATCGAGCCGATTTTGCGGGCCGTGAAATCAGAAGGCTATGAAAGCCCGACCCCGATCCAGGAACAGTCCATCGAGCCCATCATCGCGGGACGTGACCTGCTGGGCTGCGCGCAAACGGGAACTGGCAAGACAGCGGCGTTCGCGTTGCCAATGCTCCAGAGACTGCACAAACCGGATGAGGCGAAGCATCGCAGCACCTTGCGCGCCCTGATCCTCGCGCCGACTCGCGAACTTGCCCTGCAGATCAGCGACAGTTTCAAGACCTACGGCAAGCACCTGCCGCTGCGTACCGCTGTCGTGTTCGGCGGCGTCGGTATCGAACCGCAAATCACCACGATCAAGCGCGGAGTCGATGTCCTTGTCGCGACCCCGGGCCGGCTGATTGACCTTATGGAACGCCGCGTCGTCACATACAACGACCTTGAGATCCTGGTTCTTGACGAAGCCGACCGCATGCTGGACATGGGATTTATCCATGACATCAAGCGCATCTTGAAAGTCCTGCCCACCAGACGTCAGAATCTGCTGTTCTCGGCAACGATTCCGAAAGAGGTCCAGGGACTGATTGACTCGATCCTTCACAATCCAGTGACGGTCAAGGTGACGCCGGTATCATCGACGAGCGAACAAGTCGAACAACGCGTCTATCACGTTGGTCGCGCGGACAAGAGAAAGCTCCTGTTGCACATCCTGGAAACTGAGGATGTCACGCGCGCGCTTGTCTTCACACGGACCAAGCACAACGCCAACAAACTCGAAAAATTCCTGAACGACGAAGGCATCAAGGCGGCCGCGATCCACGGCAACAAGTCCCAGGGCGCGCGTCAGCGGGCACTGGAAGGATTCCGGACGGGAGTGGTCCGCATTCTGGTAGCCAGCGACATCGCGGCGCGCGGAATCGACATTGACGGGATTTCCCACGTCATCAATTTCGAGATGCCCAACGAGCCGGAAACCTATGTTCACCGGATTGGACGGACCGGTCGCGCCGAAGCACGTGGCGTCGCCCTGTCATTCTGTGATTACGAGGAACAAGGCTATGTCGCGACGATTGAACGCATGACGCGCAAAGACATTCCCGTGGTAACGGACCATCCGTTCACGGCGAACGCCAACGCGCCAGTTCCGCCGCGGCAACAAGGGCGAAGGGGTGGCCAACCCCGTCAGCACGGGCACGGCAGCCGGCAATCCCAGGGACGTCGACGCCGCAGATGAGTCAGCCCCATGGCAAATTGCCGGTGAATTTCAGCGACCTGAAGTTGCCCACGGCCCTTCAGGATGTGCTGGCTGAGATCGGTTATACGACGCTGACACCCGTACAGGCGCAAAGCATCCCCGTACTCCTGGAGGGCCGTGACCTGATCGGACAGTCGCGCACTGGCAGTGGCAAGACCGCGGCTTTCTCGATCCCGATCCTCCGCAACATCAATGTCAAGTCACGCGTCGTCCAGGCGCTCGTCCTGTGCCCGACGCGGGAACTTTGCGCGCAGGTAGCCCGTGAAATGCGCCGCTTGGGTCGTCGCCATCCGGGATTGCAGGTCCTGGTCGGCTCCGGCGGTCAGTTCATCGCGCCTCAGATCGGCGCTCTCGAGAAAGGGGCCCACATTGTCGTGGGAACCCCCGGCCGGGTTCTCGACCTGATCAAACGAAAGAAGTTGGTTCTCACGAGGACCACGACCCTCGTCCTGGATGAGGCGGATCGCATGCTGGACATGGGATTCCAGGAAGACATGGAGGAAATCCTCGCGGCATTGCCAAGGCAGTGCCAGACGGTTTTCTTTTCAGCGACATTTCCAGATTCGATCGATGAGATGAGCCGGAAATACCAGCGGAATCCTGTCAGGGTCACCATCGAGACGCCTGTCGACGAAATCCCGGCAATCGTTGAGATCTTCCATGAAGCCGCGCGCGAAGAGAAAACGCTGGCCTTGGCGCAAGTTCTGCGGCACCACGACCCCGAATCCGCGATTGTCTTCACGAACATGAAGGCTGTTGCCCAGGAGGTCGCTGAAGCACTCGAGAAATCAGGCATCAGCGCGGCCAGCCTGCACGGCGACCTGGAGCAATTTGACCGCGACCGCGTCATGGCCAGATTCCGCAACCGCAGTGTCCGTGTCCTCGTCGCGACAGATGTTGCCGCACGAGGGATTGACGTCGAGGCGCTCGACCTGGTTGTGAATTTCGACTGTCCGGCCAAACCCGACGTCTACGTCCACCGGATCGGTCGCACCGGCCGGGCGGGAAAGAGCGGGGTGGCGATATCCATCATCACGCCCAAGGAACAGTACAAGCTGGAACTGATCAGCGAATACACGAAGCGCCCGGCCAGGGTCTCTCGACTGCCAGGCGAAAAAAACGCACTTCACGAGAATGCGCCAAAGGGGAAAGTCACGAGTTCCGCGCGCATGGAGACCATCTCGATTTCGGCGGGCCGAAAGGACAAGTTGCGTCCTGGTGACATCCTTGGCGCGTTGACAGGCGAGGCAGGCGGATTGAAGGGCGAGGATGTCGGCAAGATTGAGATCCATGACCGGATATCGTACGTCGCCGTCCGCAAGGAAGTGGCCCAGCATGCCTTGAAGAGCCTCGAGCAGGGAAAGATCAAGGGGCGAACATTCCGCGTCACGCTGCTGAAGTAGTCCCCGGACGCGGATGGTTGACAATTTCATCGGTATTGAATCGCTTCTTGCAATCCTCAACACTTTTCTTGATCAAGACTTTCTTGAACGCCGCATCCACCGCAATC
>CAWUNT010000273.1:0-3651 GCA_963923405.1 uncultured bacterium
AAGAGACAGGCATCAGGCGCTGGAGTTTTTGTCGGGACATCACTGGACCCGACATTGGCTGTTGGAATCGAAGGGCTCGCGGGCGGTGCCATGTTGACAATGGTTGCGTCAACCATGTTACCGGAGGCCGCACACGAAGGCGGACCGACCGCGACGGGATTCGCCACGCTTCTCGGATTCTTTGCCGCGACGGCCTTCAAGTTACTTGAATAACGGTCGATGAGTCCCTTGGATGACGATCCAGGGGGCTTTGTGTCTTCAGTTCCGCGAATCCTGATCCTCATGCGTCACGGGCCCGCCGTCGAGAAGATCGACTTTGGCGGGCCGGACCGTTCGCGTCCCTTGACGCCAGAGGGTATCGAACTGACCCGGGCTGTCTCGGCACGGCTCGTAAAGTTGTATTCCCCTACCCTGATCCTGAGTTCTGAATACGTCCGCGCGCGTCAGACGGCTGACTGCGTCATGGACGCGGCTGAGGCGGCCCTCAAAAAAAATCGCGACGCCAGATCTCCGCGTCTGGTGGTAAACCCTGAACTGAATCAAGACCGCCCGTGGGGCGACTGGCGCGATTCATGGCAGGAAATCCAGGAACAGATTGAGCCAGACGATGTGGTGGTCGCGGTGGGCCATGGCCCCTCGATCAATGACATCCTGTGCTGGCACTCCGGGATCGATTTCAATGTTGGCCTGAAAAAGGCGGGGTTCGCGGTGTTGAAGGACGCGCAAAAACTGGTGGCCTGGGTGCCGCCACAAATCATGGTTTGAGCGGAGGTCATGGCGATGTCGCAAGCGCGCTATTTTGACCGCGACCTGAGCTGGCTTGAGTTCAATGAGCGGGTCCTGAGCGAAGCCGAAACGGCCGACACGCCCCTGCTTGAGAAATTGAAATTCCTCGCGATTTTCTCCGGCAACCTCGACGAGTTCTTCATGGTCCGCGTCGCGGGACTGAAGAAAATGGTCGAGGAGGATTTCCAGACAGCCGAGCCGACCGACGAACTCAGTGGTGAGGAAACCCTGGCCGCGATCCGCAAGCGCGTGCTCGCGCTCGTCGAGCGCAAGTACCGGTGCTTGAATGAGGTCGTTCTGCCCGGGCTTCGCGATCAAAACGTCCAGATCGTATCAATGGCATCCCTGAACGCCGCTCAGCGCGAATTCATGCAGGGATATTTCGAGCGCGAGGTCTTTCCGGTTTTGACGCCGATGGCCGTGGATCCGGCCCACCCGTTTCCCTTCCTGACCAACCTGGCGCTTTACCTTCTTGTCCAGTTCCGCCCGGTCAACCCGGACGCCGTGTTTGACACACCGGCCATCGGCCTGGTCGAGATCCCGTCGGTCCTTCCGCGCCTGATCCCGGTCCAGCCGCCGGTTGAGGGCAAACGCTCGTATGTGTTGCTCGAGGATCTGGTTGCCGACAATCTGGGATCCCTGTTCATGGGGTTCGAGATTTCTGCCACGAACACCATGCGTGTCACGCGGAATCTCGATTACAACCTCCTCGAGAACGAGGTGGTCGATTTGTTGAAATCGGTCCAGCGCGAAGTGACCAGCCGGGAACACCAGGAGGCCGTGCGGTTGGACTATTCCGGCGATCTTCCGGAAAATGTCCTTGGCATGCTCAAGCGCGAGTTGCGCCTTGTGCCGTCGGATATTTACCAGAAGCCAGCTCCGTTGATGCTGCAAGGATTGATGACCTTGTATCATCTCCCGTTGCCGGCATTGAAAGATCCGCCGTTCAACCCGCGCCTGCCAAAGCAAATGGAGTCCCGGGACGACATCTTCTCCCTGATCGCGGAAGAGGATCTGCTGCTGCATCATCCGTACGACTCTTTTTATCCGACGATCGAATTCCTGCAGCAAGCCGCCCACGATCCAAACGTGCTGGCGATCAAGCAGACGCTGTACCGGACATCCGGGGACTCGCCAATCATTGACTCGCTGATCCATGCGGCGGAAAACGGGAAACAAGTCACCGCTGTCGTGGAGTTAAAAGCCCGTTTTGACGAAAAGAACAACATCACGTGGGCGCGTCGTCTGGAGCGGGCCGGCGTGAACGTCGTGTTTGGATTCGTCGGCCTCAAGACTCATTGCAAATTGATCCTCGTTGTCCGGCGCGAGAGCGGCCGCCTTGTCCGTTATGTCAACCTGTCGACTGGCAATTACAATTCAAACACGGCGAAGCTCTACACGGACATCAGTTACTTCACGTCCAATGAGGGCATTGGCGAGGACGTCTCTACCATCTTCAACCTGCTGACCGGATTCAACATCCTTTCGGGAGAGAGCAAGCTCCGTCGACGCACCCAGATGCCAACATTCAAGAAGATCTCGATCGCGCCGATCGCCTTGCGCACAAAGATCATCGACTTGATCCAGCGCGAGATCAACGAGGCGAAAAAAGGCGGAAAAGCGCAGATCATTGCCAAAATGAACGCCCTCGTCGACAAGGACATCATCGACAAGCTTTACGAGGCGTCACAAGCCGGCGTCGACATCAAACTCATTGTGCGGGGCATTTGCTGCCTTCGCCCTGGCGTGACCGGGCTCAGCGAGAACATCCAGGTTGTTTCGGTTGTGGACCGTTTCCTCGAGCACAGTCGGATCTATTTCTTCCATGGTGCCGGGGCCCGTGAAGTATACCTTTCCAGCGCGGACTGGATGCGCCGCAACATGGATCGTCGTATCGAAGTGTTGTTCCCGGTTGAGGACAGTGACTACCGCGAGGCGCTCATCAACAACGTGCTGGCCCTCTATCTGGCGGATAACGTCAAGGCCCGGATCCTGCAACCGGACGGCAGTTACAAGAGACTTTCGCCGGCCGTCGGCGAGCCCCCTCTCCGTTGTCAGATCGGTTTCATCGAGATGGCGCGTTTACAAGGCATCAAATCCCTGCCGTATGACGAGGCCATGCGCCACGACTCGATCAAGCAAAAAGGAACGCGCCCGGTGGCCAAGGGCCCGCGGCGCAAACAATCTTAACCCCTACCCGTTCCTCGCGACGACGGTACGGCGCTCGCAAAAGTCTTCCATCGCGTAACGCACACCCTCGCGTCCGAGGCCGGATCCCTTGACGCCGCCATAAGGCATGTTGTCGGCACGGAAAGTCGGAATATCATTTAAAATGATCCCACCGACTTCAAGATGTTGCGTCGCGTAGTGATGCAGCGCCGCGCTGTCCGTGAAAACGCCTGCCTGCAGTCCGTACATCGAATCATTGGCTTTTTTTACGGCTTCCGGGAAATCCGCATAGGATTCCACAACTACCACCGGGCCGAAGACTTCCTCACAAGAGAGAGGCAGGTCCTTTGGTACGTTCGTCATCACAGTCGGCGCGATCGTGTTGTTGGCGGAAATGATTCCCCCCGCCAGAACTTGCGCGCCGCGTTTTTTCGCGTCATCAATCCATGACAAAACCCGTTGCGCCGCGCCCTTGTCAATCAGGGGACCGCAAACGACGTCGGATGATTCCGGATCGCCGCAGTTGATTTTCGCGACCTCGTCCAACAAGGCGCGGATGAAGTCCTTTTCGATTTTGGTATGAACCAGGATTCTCTGCACAGAAATGCAGATTTGTCCGGCATATGCGAATCCGCCGAACGCGCATCGCTGCGCCGCCCGTTTCAAGTCAGCGTCCTCGTGGACCTGTCTCTTATA
>CAWUNT010000274.1:0-3636 GCA_963923405.1 uncultured bacterium
GGATGACGGGGCTGCGTGGGGACGGGGGGCGACGGCGGAGTTCGTTCAGTGACATTCGATGTCACGTCCTTTGGAAGTCGGGAATCGAGATGCTTGGTCGGATCCTGAGGGATACCGACCATTTTTTTGCGTCAGATTCGTCGGATTGCGGTGGAGATATGAGTATAATTGTGCCTATATGGGTAATATTGAACCAGCATGAAGGCGACTCTTCGATATTTTTCGAAAAACAGGATTCAAGGTCGTTATGTGGTTGAACTTTCGATCCATGAGGTTGCTGAGTCGAGAAAATATCCTGACGGGATAAAGTACGGGTTGATTTGCAGAGACCTACGGACCGGTGAATACGTGTTGATGGATAACCACCATCCAAAAGGGCCGCATGTTCATGTGAATGACAGGGAGTACACCTACAATTATGTCAGTGACGACCAGCTGATCGAAGATTTCAAAATGCTCGTGTTGAAGGAGTTGGGGCTTAAATTATGAAAAAGCTGATCGTGTCCATCAAGTCGGCCGGTGAGAGTCTGGGGGATTTCAAGAAGGCGTTGAAAGAAGCGCGCAAGGGCAGGCTTGGGGGGGGACACTTTGAACTGTCGTTTGACAACAAAAGGGAGTTCGATCGTTTCGTCAAAAACCTGGGGATCCTGGCCGCAATTTTGAATCACAGGCCAAAATCGGTTTATGAGTTGGCGAAGATCGTGGACATGGATGTATCGAACTTGAACAAGCTGATTGATTTCTTTGAAGCGGTCGGGGCGATCAGGGTCAGATCATCAACCGTGGCGGGGCGAGCGGTAAAGACGCCCATCGTTGAGTACCAGCAAATTGAGTTCGACTTGAAGGCCGCGTCGTAGCGACGGTGTTGATTTTTTGAACTCGTCCGGGGACGAGTTGGGGAGAGGATCCTTCGCTCCGCTCAGGATGACGGGAAGAGAGGATCCTTCGCTCCGCTCAGGATGACGGGCCTCGGGATGACGGGGGTCAGAGCTGCTGGACGAGTTCGACGAGGAGGCCGCCGGTGGATTCCGGGTGGATGAAGGCGATGCGGGTGTTGTGGGAACCGTGGCGCGGGGCGTCGTCGATCATGCGAACTCCAGACTGTTTCATCCAGGCGATGGCATTCTCGATGTGGTCGACTTGCAGGGCGACGTGATGGATGCCGGAACCTTTTTTGGCCAGGAAGGCGGCGATGGGGCCGGGCTTCGGGCCGTCGGGGCCGGTCTCGTTCTCGAGGATCTCGAGCATTGGGCGGCCGGTCGGGATCTTCGCGGGGGCGCTGGCGTTCGAAGGTGAATCAGTTGTCGCCGAGTCAATCATCACAGTGTTGGTCATCTGTTCCTTGACGAGTTCCTCGCCCAAAAAACCAAGGCCCAGTGCGTTCGTGAAGAACGACCGGGCCTTTGTGGCATCTTTGGGGGCCAGGCCCAGGTGGTTGATTCCAAGGATCCGGAATGAACGGCCTGCGGCGGCTGGCGTGGAGGTCATGGCAATCAGCCGACCGGGATGCTGGCGGCGTCGAGCGCTACCTTGAGTTCTTTCTTCTGGTTCGGCTTCAGGTACTTGCTGTCATGGAGTTCAGCCAGCGCCTCGCGGGCGTTGGACGTGATGTTCGCGTATTCGTGATTCTCAAGTTCGTTGAACTTGCGCATGAGCTTGTTGAAAACAACGTCGCGGTCGATGTCAGCGCCGGTCGACCACTTGCCCTTGCGCATGGCGTTGGTGGCGAGGGCGACAATGCGGCTGAAACGCGCGCCGTCGGTGCCGGAACGGCGGGACTTGCCCGTGCGGCCCTTGGCCTTGAGGCGGGCAAGGAGTTCTTCGTAGGTGAACGCGAAATTCGACTCGACTTCTTTCATGCCGAGCGGAGTTTCCTGGACCGAAGTCCATACGATATTGAGAGTGTCACCTGGACGAAGTTGAACCGATGCCATGAATCCTCCTGAAACTTCACACTAAAACGTCACACTAAAGATTCACCCGTGCCCCCGGTTCTCTACGGTTCCCGGCATGGCGACGAATAACTAATCTAATGCTTTCTTGCGATTCAGCAAAGCCAGTTGGGAATATTAAATACGTTTTAGTTTGTCAATCACTGATAAGGGTAAATTTAATAAAAAATCACCCTCGAAAATGGGTTTGAGCGGGTGGTTGTGTGGGGTCATATCATACTGTAATGTTTAATGAATTTATTTTAACGCCTACAGTCCGGCGGGGATCTGCCGATGCGCGGGCCATGAAAAAGACCGTTTTCATCATCCTTGGAATCGTTTTGCCGGTGGTTTCCGGCTGTACGACCATCCAACGGGCAAAATCGCGCCTCCTGGCGGAACGCGAGGCGGGCGGCCCCCACCGCGGGGATGTCATGCCCGTGAAAGTCGTGCCGGCGGGTATCAAGGTCGCGAGTAACCAGGCCAAGCCATCCGACGACACACGCAATTCGGACGCGCAGGGCGCGAGCCCCGTGGCGGCCCCCGCAGCAACCCCGACTCCGGCCGCGACTCCAAAGAATTTGCCAGATCGCCCGGCGTCTGACGTTGTCCCGGCGGCGAATTCCTGCGTCCCGCTCAAGTTCTCGTCCGCGGCCCTGGAAAAAGGCGAACCGGTCGCGATCACGCCGCCTCTGTCGAGCGCCGCGGGGAATTATGTCATCACGAAAATATTCCGGATGTGTACGACTCGCGACAACACACCTGGCATGGAACTGAATTCGCCGTGGCTGGCGATGGGGATTCCGTGCTCGGGTGGTGACGGCCGTGTCGACTGGAAGGGGACCAATTACCTGCGCCCGAAACTGGTGCAGCTCATTGTCGCCAACGACTGCCCGATGGCGCCGCCCGATTCGCAGGGGTTGAAGGAACTCGCGAACAAGGAATTCGGGATTCCGATGGAATCGCTGGTCGGGGCCTACACGCCATTCATCGTGCAGTTCTGGGAAATTCCGTCACTGGGTGAGTCGGATGTCGGATTCTCGATCGACTTGCGCGACAGCGAGGCGCGGACGACGACCTGGGGCAAGATGGTCAAGGGCGAGCCGTTGCGCGTCGTCCTGATCGGGCGGGAGAATGCCTGGACGCAAACCGACCAGCTTTACATGGTCGAGGCGGACGTCGTCATCACCACGAAGAACCGGTTTCGCCTGAAACCGGTGAGCGTCAAACCAATGACGCAAAAGGATGTCGAGGCGGCGCGGACGCGCTGCGAGGCGCTGCGCCCGGCGCGGAACTGTTCCAGCGTGTTTTGACGGGCCGGGCAATTTCTGACCGGCATTTTTCTGCCCATTTTTTGTGATCGCGGCGCTGGCTAGCATGAAAATATCATGACAAGCCAACTCCGTAATTCAATCGTCATCGCGCTGGCGGCAATGCTGGCATCGGCAGGCGCGTGGGCGGCGTTCACGCGGCCGGGTCCCAAGAATCCGGCCATGTTCGAAGTGCGCGCGATCGACGCGCAAGGGCATCCCGTCGCGGGCGCGGAAGTGTGGCTGGAAAACGGGCAGGGTCCTGCGCAACAAGTGGGCGTGACGGACAGTTTTGGCACGTGGCGCCGCAACTTGAAATTGCCGGCGGGGTCCGAAGCGCGGTTTAATTTCCGCAAGAAGTTGCCCGGCAAGAATTCAAACGGCGTTGTACGTGA
>CAWUNT010000275.1:0-3590 GCA_963923405.1 uncultured bacterium
ACACAAGGAGTATCGTCGGCAGCGTCAGATGTGTATAAGAGACAGGCCCGTATCTGGCGGAATTATCCGCCACGCTGGAACCATATCGTGATGTGCTGCTGGCGAACGGCGGTGTTTACCGGTTCGGCGAGGGATGGGACATCTCGGGATTGCGCCTCAACGCGCGCAGCCTTCAGGGAAACGCCAACCTCGTGGCAGCGATTGGCCTTATCCTGGCTCCGCAAGCGGCGGCGGATCTCGCGAAGGTTGACCGTGCGGAGGCCGTCATCGCGTCTCCGTGGGTTTTCCTGCCACCGCGGGCTGACGGGAGCATCCTTGCCATCAGTGAGGCCGACTGGCGCGCGCAGGTCACCGAATCCCTGCGACGTTTTGAGGTCGAGAGCCAGGATTTCATCGTCTCGGTTCGTCAGTCCAACACTTACTGGAACATGATGACCGGGCGCCTCGGCGAGGTTTTCACAGGGCGCCGCCAGGCGACTCCGCCCGAGATCAACGCCGCGGGCGCATACAGGCGGTTGTTGACCCTGATCGAGGGTCTGGGCGCGAAGGGATCGGGCGTATCCGTCGCCATGCGCGGGAAACTTTTCGATTTCATGCATGAGCTCAACAACATCGAGGCAAAGGCGATCGAGTCGGGGCTGGCGAAAGCGGAGGCCGCGCAGCAGGCAGCGATGTCCGCGCCTTTTGTGCCACTGACCATGTATTTTGCGCCGTATGTGGCTTTCGTCGCGAACCCAGCGGCAATCCCGACCATACGCACGGCGACAGCATCCGCCGCGTTGATCCCGCTGACGTTCGGGATTGGCAGCGCCATCTTGCACAGTAGTGTTGTCAGCCTCGCGACGGGACAGCCTCTGACGTGCGGGATGTACGAGGAACTTGTTCAGCGCGGATCGGGCGCGGTGTACCAGGCGCCATACATGGCCATGTTGCCCGTCGCCGCGTTCGTCGGTTCGGAATGGCTGGTGGGTTGGAAACTTGCCGCGCCGACGGCGGAGACGGTCAAGGGAACCATCAACGTTGCCATCGGCCTCAAAATGGCGTGGCTGACAGCCAGGTCGGGAATCACTGGCGGGGCGGCATGCTACGAGGCGTTCAAACGCGTGCATGAAGCCGGGAAGTCCGGTGACCAGCAACTGGTCAACACGCGTGGCGACGAAGCGGTCAGCATTTGCGCCCAGGCCGGCATTGACCTTGGCGTCGCGGCGGTCCGGACTGGTTATCTGGCGAAAGATGGCTACAAACTTCTGACGAAGCAAGTCAAGTACTTGCCCCCGGTACCGGCATGCAACGGGAATGTGTGCAACGCGCTGCCGAAAGGTCCCGCGTTCAAGGATCTCGACGCCAACGCCAAGGCATACGCCGCCAAATTACGGCAGTCGCAGGACCCGTCACAGATTGGACTGACCAACTCTGAGACCGACGCCCTCGGGGTATATAGCGCCAACGGGTATTTCCGGATCAACGGGGCCATCAGATTCGGCGGCGAGATGGGCCCGCAAACTTCGGCTGAGATCAACGCGATTGCCTCGTCCCTGGCGAAGGCTCCTGCCTTGCCAGTGGACATGCCCGTGATGCGGGGAGAAACCCTCTCACGCGGAAACTACATTCCCCGCGCTGGTGAGAACTTCCAGTTCAATTCTTTTGTCTCGACGTCGATCGACCCGTATACCGCCAAGAGTTTCAGTTCCTCCAGTTTCGCCGGCAAGACAGGAATCGTCTATGAGATCCGGCCGGCTGCCGGGCAGTCCTTGCGAGGCCTTTACATGCCCGCCATGCCGAAAACGAGGTTCCGTCACGAACAGGAAGTCTTGTTGCCGGCAAACCAGAATTTCCGGGTGGTGGACGTCCAGGGATGGCAAGTGAACCAAGGTTCTGCCCTGAAACCCTCGCAGGTTTATTACGTCACGTTGGAGGCAACCAACTGACTTTGGGGTTGAGCTGGCATCCTTTTCAGGCCACAATCCCCGTCCGGCTTTTCACGACGGGGTTCCTTTGGCGATTGCTAACTTGCTGAAAACACAGGGCGATTCGCCAGGCGGCACGGTGATCCACCGCGCCGCGGAACTGTGGCACGTCAAGGGGCGCCAAGGTGGCGTTGGCGTTGGCGGTGCCGGTGTTGGCGGTGTTGGAGGTGCCGGCACAGGGACCACCACCGTCCGGCGTGGCAGGCTTGGGGACCGTTTCGAGTTTGAGGCGATCCCTGACGCGGGACTTGCGGTGGATTCTTCCACCGGGCGGATCCTTGACGTTGGAAATTTCGCGGCGGTCAAGGCGCGCCATGCCGCGGCCAGTGTCTTGAATCACGGGGACGGAGTCATCGTCCCTGGCTTTGTGGACGCGCACTTGCATTTCCCGCAACTGGACGCGATGGGTTCCCATGGCAAGCACCTGATCCAGTGGCTTGAATCTTATATTTTCCCGGCAGAGTCCAGATTCGCGGACCAGGGCGTCGCCGGGTCCACTGCCGCGCGTTTCACGCAAGAACTTGCCCGCAACGGCGTGACGACCAGTGTTGTCTTCAGCAGCGTGCATCCTGTCGCCGCGGAATCCCTGTTCGCCGCGTTTGAAGCATCAGGACTCCGGGCCGTCGTCGGCAAGACCAGCATGGATGTCAACGCACCGGAGAGTGTCCTTCTCGATTGGCGCGCCGACATCGACGCGCAGGAGGCGTTGATCGCCAAATGGCACGGGCGCGATGGCAGGTTGTTTTACGCGGTCACTCCACGCTTTGTCCTGACGTCTTCGCGCCATCAAATGAAGGCGTTGTCGGAACTGCACGCGCGTCATCCGGAGACTTACATCCAGACGCATATTTCCGAATGCGAAGGCGAGTTGCGCAGCGTCGCGGAGGCGTTTCCTGAGGCGAAAGACTACTTGAGCATCTATGAGGACTACGGGCTGATCAACGAGCGGACCCTGCTTGGACACGGCATCTGGTTGACGGAGAGTGAGCGCGACCGTGTGGCGGCTTTCGGCGCGACAGTGGTCCATTGCCCTACTTCAAACGCGTTCCTCGGCAGCGGCCTGATCGACTTGAAGAAGACTTGCGACGCGGGAATCGAGGTCGCCCTCGGTAGTGACATTGGCGCGGGTACAAGCCTTTCGCCGTGGGTGACGATGCTGGAGGCTTACAAGATTCAGGCACTGCGCAGCCAGCCGCTGGAGCCGGAAGCCCTCTTGTATCTCGCGACTTTGGCGGGGGCAGAGGCACTCCACATGGATCACATGACCGGAAGCCTGGAGCCTGGAAAGCAGGCTGATTTCCAGGTGATCTCATTTGACGCCAAGCCACTGCTGCGCGAACGGGTCGCGCGGACGCGGACTCCGCAAGAACGCCTGTTCGCCACGGTGGTTCACGGCGACGACCGGGTCCTGGACAAGTTGTACGTCGCCGGCCGTTGCCTGCGGGACGCGTCCAGTGAAGGTTGACGCGGCCGGAGAAACAGACTCTCGTATCACGGGAATCTACGCCGGGACCCTGAGCCTCGCTGAAATCGGACTTGGCAGTTTGCTGCATGGCATGAAGATCCCTTTCTCAGGGACGTTTCTCTCGATCAACCAGGCGTTGTTCCTGACCAGACTCGTCA
>CAWUNT010000276.1:0-3584 GCA_963923405.1 uncultured bacterium
TCAGATGTGTATAAGAGACAGCCGTATCGTCAACCAGCCGGGGCAGCGGCAAAACATCGACAAAAATCGATTTACCCAATTCCACGATCGCA
The DNA here is from genome assembly GCA_963923405.1 of uncultured bacterium. Taxonomy (GTDB): domain Bacteria; phylum Bdellovibrionota_B; class Oligoflexia; order Oligoflexales; family RGVZ01; genus RGVZ01. The sequence continues at coordinate 93 of CAWUNT010000276.1, forward strand.
GCACGAGAATGCCTGCAAGGCGTCCCGGTCGTGACAATACGGGAAATTCCGTTCGCGCGAAATTCATCCAGAAAGTATCTGGCTGGATCGGCATGAACCATCTTCGCCCCGGTTTCAGCAACGCATTCGTCGATGAATTGGATCCGTTTCATTGACGGCTTTTCCTCGTCCATCCAGGCAGGGTCGTAAATGAAAAGTATTGGAGCGCCAGGATACGCTTGTATGGCTGGGTTCAACGGACCCAGAGCGTCTCTTTGCATCCATATGATGACTTTTTCCTTGTCGTTTTTCATGCGCCCTCCGGATGGGGGATACGGCGCGGAAAGAGCCGCCGCTCCAATTCCTCGTAAGTAGCATCAAATGGGCAACTTTCCCTGACATCGCATTTTGCGCAAAAACGCCCCTTCGAAAACCTCTCGATGTTTTGCCGGTTGAATATGTAGGGCTTGTTGCTGAATGTCCCGGCGACCCACTGCCATGAGAGGTTATTGCTGGCGATATCCGCGTCCAGCAGGTGCGTGAGGAAAAAACTCGCCCCCGCCTGCCACTTCACACGCAACCAGTGGACCACCCATGAGGCGAACCACATCCTCGCGTGGTTGTGCATGGTTCCCGATTCAGTGAGTTCCCCCACAAAGAAGTCCATGCATTGAAGTCCTGTTTTGGCTTTAAGCACTTCCGGCGGGAGTTCTTCACGATAGAGGCTGGCAGGATTTCCTGTCGCGGAGGGTCTCAGATCGTCCCAGATGCGTTCCCCCACCTCAACGTAGACCCTGTGCCAGTAATCGCGCCACCCGAGCTCGCTGACGAATTTGGCAGCGGATTCTTTCCCGAGGCGCGCGACGACGAAATCACGCACTTCTGATGCCATCAGGGCCCCGTGACGGATCCACGGGGACAAGCCACTGACCGCGCCGTCGAGGTCGTTGCGCGTGGCAGCGTAGTCCCGTGCGCGTTCGTCTACGAAACGACCCAGGCGTTCGCGGCCTTCAATGGCGCCCCCCTTCGGAATTTTCATGACCGTCACTCCAAAAAAGGAAACACTATAAGAGGAGGGAAATCATACCATGCGTCACAAATCGAGGATCGTCGCCCTGCAAATAGTCGCTCTATCAGGTTTTTTGTTGTCCCATTGCGCCCCCGTCAAGGAACACCCTCACCGGGCATCGACGCTTGAGTCACATGAATCCCTCGCACGCCCAGTACCCGTCTCCCGCGTTGACTTGGACCGGTACGTCGGCACCTGGTACGAGATTGCCAGCTATCCCCAATGGTTCCAGCGCGGATGCCATTGCACGAGGGCGCGTTACAGCAAGAATGAGGACGGAACGATCTCGGTCCTGAACTCCTGCAACCGGGATAGCACAGACGGGAAATATTCGACGGCCAACGGAACGGCAGTTGTCCAAAACGATGCGACGAACTCCAATGCCCGCCTCAAGGTTTTCTTTTTCCTGCCCTGGCTGCGCCTTTTTGGGGGAGACTACTGGATCATCGGACTGGACGATGAATATCGCTGGGCCGTCGTAAGTGAACCGAGTCAGAAGTACCTCTGGATCCTGTCACGAACTCCGGAAATGCCCGGAGACCAGTTGGATCGCGCCAGGAAAGTCATCCGAGACAACGGACTTGACCTGGAGATGCTGAATTGGACAGAGCAGAAAGGATGCGCGTATCCGGATTAACCCGTTGAATCGCCTGACTCAGGCCTTGCGCACGAATTCAGACTTCAGGTTCATCGCTCCAAAGCCGTCGATCTTGCAAGCGATGTTGTGTCCGTCACTGCCGTCGACAAGGCGGATATTCTTCACCTTGGTTCCAACTTTTACAGAACCAGACGCGCCCTTGACCTTGAGATCTTTTATAACCGTGACCGAATCGCCATCCTTCAAGACGTTTCCGTTGGCATCACGAACCACAAAATCGCCTGATTCGCCCGAATTTGACGCTGGCCCTTCATTGCTGGTTGTCAGCGAGACGGTCTCGTGTGAACAATCAGGACATATCCAGAGGGTGCCATCGTTGTAGAGATTCTCTGACTTGCATTTTGGACAAACTGGATCATTTGCCATGGGAAATCCTTGAAAATGAAAACATTACTGACTGCGATCACGATAATCATGGTCCCCGGACTGACCAGCTGCGCCAGCCTGCGTCGAGGGATTATTGGAATGATCTCATTTGACGAAGCCAAGGCCTCGACACCCGCGTTAAGTACGGCACTTGCTCCATCGGAGCCTGCTGCCGGAAAAAGTGACCAGTTGCGCCTTGAACTCGTCGCGAACGGTTTTGTGAATATCACGGATGTTGAGTTCATGCCCGGTGAATCCGCAATGGCTGTGGTGCTGCAAAAGGCAGGAACAGCTTATCGAGTTAACTTCAAGGATAATTCCAGGACAGAATTGTTCAGCGTACCGGTGAAAACCGAATCGGAACTTGGACTTCTCGGTTTCGCCTTCCATCCCCAGTTCACGAAGAACCACAAGTTTTACGTCCATTACAACCCTCGATCTGACCTTTCCCGGGTCTCAGAATGGCAATGGGTCGAAGACAAGAAGGCCAAAACGCTGAGCTGTACTGAACAACGGGTACTTCTCGAGGTAGAGCAACCTTACCAAAACCATAATGGAGGCAGTCTGGTATTTGGACCGGACGGGCTTCTTTATATTGGTTTCGGTGACGGGGGATGGCGGGGAGATCCTGAAAACCGGGCACAGGACATGACTTCCCTGCTCGGCAAGATGCTTCGATTTGACGTGGATACCAAGCCAGGCAACCCGGTGAAGCCAGAAATTTTCGCAAGGGGCCTTCGCAATCCATGGAAGTATTCCTTTGATTCAAGGGGGCGACTGATCGCGGGAGATGTTGGCCAGGACAAATGGGAGGAAATCACCTTCGTCGAAAAAGGAGCCAACCTGGGTTGGCGGGTCTTCGAAGGGTCTCACTGTTACAATCCAAGCAATGGCTGCGAAAAAGCCCTGCCGGGGGCCGTCGGTCCAGTCGCGGAATATGATCACGACATGGGCAAGAGCGTCACCGCGGGCTTCGAATACGCTGGATCAAAAGTCGCCACGCTGAAAGGCCGTTATATCTTCGGCGACTTCGTCTCTGGCAGGATATGGAGCATCCCACTGCCGGATAAAACACCTGCAAAACCCCTGAGCGGCAAAGAACTCAAAGTTCACGGAAAGTGGGATATTCTCATCTCGACTTTCGCGAAAGACGCCACCGGAGAGCTTTACGTGGCCGATTTCGGTGGCGGTGGAATTTACCGGATATCCGGAAATAATTAACGGCGCCCAAAAATGGTCGGGGTGACAGGATTCGAACCTGCGACCTCATGGTCCCAAACCACGCGCGCTACCAACTGCGCTACACCCCGATGCGGGAACGAACGAAGAAAACTGGGGAAGGAAATGGGGTGGCTGATGGGGATCGAACCCACGTATGTCGGAATCACAATCCGATGCGTTAACCACTTCGCCACAGCCA
>CAWUNT010000277.1:0-3579 GCA_963923405.1 uncultured bacterium
GCCCACAGCCAACGAGGGCGCAACCTTGTGCGCGACGAGATTCAGCGGAAAGTTGAAGGGAGCAATGGCCAAAACCGGACTTTTCGCAAACCAATACGAAATTGCCGGGCCGTATCCAGTGTTTGCGACCTCTCCGTCGAGGGGAATAACCTCGCCTGCAAGGCGCTTGGCCTCCTCACTGGCCGCGGTGAACGTCATCACGGCGCGGGACACTTCCACGTTTGCAAGGGTCTTTGGCTTCCCGGCCTCGTGGACCATGCGCGCGACAAAATCCGCGCGTCGCGCCTCGATACCCTTTGCCATGTCCGCAAGGAGGCGCGCCCGGTGACCACGCGCGGCCGCCCGGAAACAAAGGAAGTCCCGGTCGGCTGCCTTGATCGCTTTTTCCATGTCGGCCGGGGTCGCGAGCGCGCACTCCGCGACCGCGTCGCCTGTGTAGGGCGAGACCACCGTCATGGTTGACGAGATGGTAGATGGCGACTCACGCCAGGTTCCGTCGATATAGAGTTTGTAGTGAAGCATGGGGAACACCTTGTAAGAGAGGATTCTTCGGCCCGCTAAAGGCGGGCCTCAGAATGACGGGAAAGAGAGGATTCTTCGCTTCGCTCAGAATGACGGGAAAGAGAGGATTCTTCGGGCTGCGCCCTCAGAATGACCTCAAGCCTCGCTCAAGGATTTCAAATCCTTGCTTGAGTTCCTCATCCTTGATCACAAGGGGCATGAGAAGACGCACGACATTCCCGTAAGTGCCGGCCGTCATGATGATGAGGCCGTTCTCGTAACAGAACTTCGTGAGTTGCTTCGCCCCTTCAGGCCACGGTTCCTTCGTCTTCCGGTCTTTCACCAGCTCGAATCCCATCATCGTTCCGAGTCCGCGGACATTTCCGATCGCCGCATGCTTCTTTTGCCACGCGATCAATGTCTCCTGGATCTGCGCGCCAACATGGCGGGCGCGCTCCAGAATCTCGCCCTTCTTGAACGTGTCGCAAACGGCCAGCGCCGCCGCGCAGGACAGGGGACTTCCCCCGAACGTTCCGCCGATGCCGCCCTCGCCCGTCGCGTCCATGATCTCGGCGCGACCCGTCACGGCCGACACCGGCATGCCGCCGCCAAGTCCCTTGGCGGTCGTCATCAAGTCAGGAACCAGGCCCAGCTGGTCGCACGCGAACAACGCGCCCGTCCGGCCAAAGCCTGACTGGATCTCGTCGGCGATCAGGACAATCTTGTGCTCTGTGCAAAAGGCCCGCAGTTTCGCCGCGAACCCTTTGCTCATCGGAATGAATCCACCCTCGCCCAGGACCGGCTCGACGATCACCGCCGCGCAGTCATAGGGCGTGATGCGGTTCAGGACCAGGTCCTTGAACTCGGCGAAGCACTGCTCGTCCACCGTGTCTTGATCCTCGGTGTACGCGTTGCCGGACCACCGGTACGGATACGGGAACGGCGCCCGGTGGACTTCCGGGTTCAGCGGCCCGAATCCAGCCTTGTACGGCTTGGCCTTCGAAGTCAGCGTCATCGCCATGTACGTCCGGCCATGGAACGCATGGTCAAAACAGACGATAGCCTGCTTTTTTGTGTATGCCCGCGCCAGCTTCACCGCGTTCTCGACCGCCTCGGCCCCCGAGTTGGCCAGGAAGGTCTTTTTCGGGAAATCGCCCGGCGTCATCTCGTTCAGGCGCTTGCACAGTTCAATGTAGCTCTCGTAGGGAGTCACGTTGAACGCCACGTGCATGAATTCCGTCGCCTGCGCCTGTACCGCCGCCACGACCGCGTCGTCGCAATGACCGACGTTGTTCACGCCGATACCCGACGCGAAGTCGATCAGCCAGTTGCCATCGACGTCCTCGATCAACGCGCCTTTTGCGGATTTCACAAAAATCGGCGTGACATGAAACGGTCCCCGCGGGACGTGGGCCTGGCGCGCGGCCATCAACTCACGGCTGCGCGGCCCCGGAATCTCTGTCTTGAGCAGTACCGTTCCTAGTACCATGCGATCGGCGCCTCATCGAGGTTGATGTTGACCTGCTTGGTCTCGAGGTATTCCTCGATGCCGTACAGGCCAAGTTCGCGTCCCGTGCCGCTTTGCTTGTAACCGCCCCACGGCATTTCATTGAACGTCGGGTGGTAGGTGTTGATCCAGGTGATGCCGCAGCGCAACTCACGAACCACACGCAGGGCGCGGTTGATGTCGCGCGACCAGACGCCGGCGGCCAGGCCGTACTCGGAGTCGTTCGCGATCTGGATGGCTTCCTCTTCCGTGTCAAACGGGATCACGGCCAGGACCGGGCCAAAGATCTCTTCGCGCGCGATCTTCATCGACGGCGTCACGTCATCGAAAATTGTCGGCTCGAGGAAATTGCCGCCGGCAAGGTTCTTGTCCGCCGGGCGTTTGCCGCCGCACACAAGTTTCGCGCCTTCGGCGATGCCCGATGCCACATAGCCCTCGATCTTCTCCAGGTGCGGACGGCTGACGACAGGACCCATTTTGACACCCGGTGTCATGCCGTGCCCGACTTTGATGTTCGGGATCTTCTTCAACATGGCCTCGACGAACTTCTTGTGGATCTTGCGATCAACGAGAAGGCGCGAACCCGCCGAGCAAACTTCGCCCTGATTCGCGAAAGCGCCAAACAACGCGCCGTCCACCGCGGCCTCGAAATCCGCGTCCGCGAAAACGATGTTGGGATTCTTGCCGCCAAGTTCCAGCGAGACTTTCTTCAGGTTCCCCGTCGCCGCGTTCATGACGTGGCGACCGGTGGCCGTCCCGCCCGTGAACGCGATCTTGTCGACTTGCGGATGCGCCGACAGGGCGTCACCGCAACCCGGGCCAGGGCCCGTCACAATGTTCACAACGCCCGCCGGGACTCCGGCCTCGACAAGGATGCCGGCCAGTTCCAGCGCCGTCAGCGGGGTCAGTTCCGAAGGCTTCAGGACGCACGTGTTGCCCGCCGCCAGGGCCGGGGCCAGTTTCCAGGACGACATCAGCAGCGGGTAATTCCACGGAACGATCTGGCCGCAGACCCCGATCGGCTCGCGAACAACAAAGCTCAGCGAGTTCGCCGGGACTTGCATCGTCTCGCCATGGATCTTGGTCGCCATGCCGCCGTAAAACTCAAAGCAATTCGCCGCGTCGGCGATGTCGTACTCGGCCTCAGCCAAGGGTTTGCCGCAGCTCAGCACTTCCAGTTCGGCCAGTTTCGCCGCGTTGGCGCGGATGCCATCGGCGATCTTGAACAGCAACTTGCCGCGATCCAGCGCCGAAGTCTGTTTCCACGGGCCGTGATCGAACGCATGGCGCGCCTTCTCGACCGCCGCGTCAATGTCTTCCTTGCCGCTCTCGGGAACGATGGCCACCACGTTGCCGTTGCCAGGGTCGCGGATTTCGCGCGTCTTGCCCGAGGCCGCCGTCACGAATTCGCCGCCGATCAGCATTTTATAATTTTTTGGTTGTTGCGCCATGGTCGTTCCTCTTCAGTAATGATTTTCCAATTCTCGATTTCATTCTTGTCGTAAAGTAGATCGGGATCTGAATGAGCGATAACGGCATCAGCCAAAGTGAGGCCCATGTCATAGATCCCG
>CAWUNT010000278.1:0-3574 GCA_963923405.1 uncultured bacterium
GATGTGATCGAAATCCCGGATGATTTGAGGGATGAGGCCGTCGCGGCCCGGGAAGCACTTGTTTCGTCACTCGCCGACGTGGACGATGGGATTGCTGAAAAGTACCTCGAAGGCGTGGAGCCATCCGAGGCAGAGCTCAAGGCTGCCGCCCGCCGCGCGACCATCGCGTTCAAGATTGTGCCGGTATTCTGCGGCAGCGCATTCAAGAACAAGGGTATCCAGCCGCTGCTTGATGCGGTGATTGATTACTTGCCGTCGCCTCTGGATTTGCCTCCTGTTGAAGGTCTCAGCGCGGATGACAAGGAAACGAAGCTGGTCCGCAAGCGCGACGCAAGCGAGGCGTTTGCCGGGATCGCTTTCAAAATCATGAGTGATCCCTTTGTCGGCCAGGTTGTTTTCGCGCGGGTATATTCGGGAAAACTCTCGGTTGGCGACGTCGTGCTGAACACACGCACAGGAAAGCGCGAGCGCATTACCAAGATCCTCCGGATGCAGGCGAACCAGCGGGAAGAACTCCAGACCATTGAAGCGGGAGAAATCTGTGCCCTGGCGGGTCTCAAGCAGATCGCCACAGGTGACACGATTTGCGACCAGAAGCATCCAATCCGGTTCGAGTCGGTGGTGTTTCCGGAGCCGGTGATCGCGATTGCCATCGAGCCAAAAACGACGGCTGACCTGGACAAACTGATGAAATCGCTGGAGCGCCTCGAAAACGAGGACCCGTCATTCCGCGTCAATTACAACAGCGAGACTGGCCAGACTCTGATCAGTGGAATGGGCGAGCTCCATTTGGACATTATCGTCGACCGCCTCAAGCGTGAATTCAAGGTCGAGGCGAATGTCGGAGCGCCGCAGGTTTCCTACCGTGAAACCATCATGGGGGAAGCCGAGGTCGAGGAGACGTTCTCGCGTGAGGGGGCCGGTGTTGCCCAGTTCGCGAAAGTCAGGATCGCTGTCAAGCCGGCGGAAGGCGCCGATGCCCAGGGTGGCTTGATCTTCAAGAACAGGGCGTCGCCGTTGCAGGTCCCATCTCAGTTTGTTGAGGGTGTGCGCAAAGGCCTGGTCGAGTCCATGCAGGCAGGCGCTCTGGCTGGTTTCCCGGTCATTGGAGTCAGCGCGGAACTGTTGGGCGGAGCATTCGACCAGCAGATTTCAAACGAGAATTCATTCAAGGTCGCGGCTTCCCTGGCCTTGCGGCAGGCTCTTCGCCAAGCTTCCCCCCAACTGCTGGAGCCGGTCATGTGGATCGAGGTTTTGGTCCCGGAGGACTACCTCAGCAACGTGATCACGGACCTCAACAGTCGTCGTGCCCAGATCAACAACGTATCCATGCGCGGGCACCTGCAGGTCGTCGAGGCTTCGGCTCCCTTGGAGCAGATGTTCGGATATTCGACGCAGCTGCGGTCGATTTCCCAGGGACGCGCGACGTATACCATGCGGTTTGACAGTTACCAGCCGGTTGCCCCGTCCACCTTGGCCAGGATCACCGGCCGGGCCTGATTCACGGCAGGGCTGGCTGATCACTGGGGTACCATGGTAAAATTTCGTGTGTTTCCAGACACATGGAGTCCCAGTCGTGGCTGTCCCCTGTCGTTGTTCAAAGGCATTCGGGGTTTTCGTGGCCCTGATCCTTTCAAGCATTGTCTCTGGCGGCGTTTTGGCTGCTGAGCAGGCATTTAATGTGCCGGAAACCTGGAAACGTCTTCTCACCACCGGGCGATCCGTCGAGGTCTCGACGGATCCTGGCTTCACTACGACTTTTTTCGAGGTCAAGAGCAACCCCTGGCGAAAGGTCGCGGACTTCGATCAATACCCCAGCCTGAAGTTCCCTGCTTTCAATGATGATCAGGTGCTGTTTTGGCGTTTTCGCGATCCTAAAGGGAACCTGCGTCAGCACCCGGGTATCTTGATCGTCGTCCCGGCCAATGGCGCGGTCTGGATCAATCTGGGTGTTGATGCCCGCTGGGATGTGTTCGTGAGCGAGAATGCTCCAACGTCCTTTTTTGGAAGGAATCCGGACAAGACCTTCTCAGTCGCGGGGTCATCCGTATTTCTGACCGCCGGGGACAAGCCTTGGACCTACCGGATTGCCCCGGCATACAATCATCCCCTCATTAAACAGCTGGATGGCCGTTACCCCGGATTGCAAGTGGCCCGGGTGACCCGAAATACCTCAGAGGGGGCCTCATCCGCGACGGGGCTTCAATGGAAGGTCGGACAGGTCCTGTTTCCCCCCGGCGGCAAAGTGGTCTTTGAAAAGCCCGACGGGGACCGTCCAGCCGAAGGAGACGTTCCTGAATTTGTGGGGCCTCTGGGCGAAATCATCGATCCAAGGGAGCCCACCCGGGATTCCGTCAGTTCTGTAAGGTTTCTTGGCAAGTACCTTCGCGAAGATCTGGTGATTAAACGCAGTCTGGAATTCGATGTATCAGGCGCCAAGTCGATTGGAGGCGCCCTGCGAATCGAGGATGTCGGGTTTTATCCGGCCAGTATCCTCGCGGATTTTGAGTGGCATGGAATACAGGCTCAGTATGAGGGATCTCCCTCCGGTCAGCCCCCGGAATTGATCAAGCACGTGTTTGGCGGGCTGATGGTCGGCTACGACTTTGGGGTTTTCTTTCCTGATCTTGTTGAGAATCAGGTTGCGCTTCATGTTGGACCGCAATTTTCCCTGGTCTCGGTTCCGGTCACAACGGACTTTGAACCAAAGGGTTTCGTCGGGATCAGGTTGCAGCCCCAACTGATCCGGTTTGGAGCCGTCTGGTACGGAAACATTCAGGCCGCAAGCCGGGGGGATGGCAGTTTGAACCATCTTGCCGCTGGGTATTTGAATTGCCGCTTCGCTGCGCTCTGCCTGTCTGGAGAGGTTTACCGGAGAAATATCGAAATCAAGTCCGGGTCAAATGAGACGCGATTGGCCGAATCCGGACTCGCCATCGGCATCGGAAAAAACCTTTAGGATTGTGGTTGTAGGAAGATGGTGCGGACGCCCTGACTCGAACAGGGGACCTCTACGATGTCAACGTAGCGCTCTAACCAACTGAGCTACGCCCGCGCGGGTGAATCGTCGTCATAGCCGTCTCGACCCGGGTAGTCAACGGCAAAGCTCGGACCATGTTCAAGTTCCCGATTTTATTGCTTTAGAAGGGCTTCGACCATGAGCATCAAATATGACCTGATTGTGATCGGGAGCGGGCCAGCTGGCGAAAAAGCTGCCGTCAAGGCTGCCTATTTTGGAAAAAAAGTGGCTCTCGTGGAGGCGCAGGAACTTGTCGGTGGGGCAGGCGTCAACACGGGGACATTACCGTCAAAGACGTTGAAAGAGTCGGCCCTTTTCTTTTCAGGAAAGTACGAACGCGGACTGTACGGCGTCGACAAGAAGCTGGAGCAGCAAACCAGCATCGAGCATTTCTTTTTCCGCCAGCGCGCCGTTCAGTCTTCTGTCGAGCGTGAAGTGCGCAACAACATTGAATTGCATAAAGTCGATTTGTTGCATGGAACGGCATCGTTCGTCGACGCGCACCGGGTTTTGATCAAGGCGACGGATGGGACTGAGCGTGTCATTCATGGTGAG
>CAWUNT010000279.1:0-3553 GCA_963923405.1 uncultured bacterium
GCTGTACGAGCCCCACGGCGGGGAAATCGCCATCGATGGAGTTCCATTGTCACAGTGGGACAAGGAGTACCTGCGCCGCCAACTGAGTTTCTCGACGCAGGACAGCATCCTGTTCCGCGGAACGTTGCGGGAGAATTTGCTCGGATTTCCCGGCAGCGACTTTGAGGACTGGAAAAGCGTGGAGTCAGCCTGCCGCGAAAGTGGACTTCTCGACATCATGGCCTTGGACAAGTCCGGGCGTTTCGATCTTGGACTGGAGTCATCGGTTCTTGCCGGGGGTGAGAACTTCAGCGCCGGTGAGAAGCAGATCATAGCCTTGACGCGCGCTTTGGTGACGAGGCCGCGGATCTTGATCCTGGACGAGGCGACAGCGAGCGTGGACCGTCAGATCGAGGACAAGGCAATGAAGTCGATCACACGCCTTTTGCCGGACTGTACTTGCTTTGTTATCGCTCATAAATACCGGACGCTGGCGACTTGTGACCGCATTTTCGTCATGGACAGCGGGCGGCTGGTGGCCGACTTGCCCCCGGGTTCTGAGGTGGAAATCCGCGAACGCCTGCGGGCAGTGATTACCGCGACGCCGGATCTTCTCTGAAAACGGGATCAATCAATCCCATGGCGCGTGGAAAAGAGTGCCTTGAAGTCCCCGGGGGAACCTGGCAACCGATTCCATCGCCAGGCTCTTGCCCGTTGCCGGATGGACCCATGAACCGCCAATTTCGGCCGCAGGCACCAGGACAAAGTCGCGTTCCAGCATTCGTGGATGCGGGATTTGCAGGCCAGGCTGCAGTATGTCCAGGGCATTTCCAGACTCATCAACAGCCATGACAATATCAAGGTCGATGGTGCGGTTGCCCCAGTGCACCTCGCGTGTGCGGCCCAATCCCTGTTCAATGGCAAGCAACGATCGCAGTAATTCTTCCGGCCGCAGTCCGGAACGGATCATGAACGCACCATTCACAAATGAGTGGTCGGCGGCTCCGACTGGCGCGGTCTCGTACAAAGACGAACGCGCCGTGACAATGCCACAGCGCGTCGCGACCTGGTTGGTGGCCTGCCGGATCAATTCCAGCCGGTCACCGAGATTGGAACCAATGGCAATCAGGAACTCCGTCACGTGCGGGGTTCAATTCTGCGTGTAAGTCTTCAGGGTCAACTCAAGTTCCTTGAGGATACCCTCATCGGCCGCGACCGGATCTTTGACGATGACGGTCCAGGCGCCATTTCCCGGGCGTTGGCGCAGTGAGCGCAGGGCCTTGACGGCGATGCCATCAAGTCCAAACGTGCGTTCGACCATGACCGGCGGCCGTGCCGTCACGTTGTCAGCTGGCTTCGTGATGTCATCTCCGCCCATTGATCCGAGGTCGACCAGCGTGCCGTCTGGATGGCGCAGCGAGATGCGCGCGTCATTCGGGAAGCTGTGCTCAAGTTTGACGCGCAGGCCGACATTGGCGATCTCTCCGGGCTTTTCCACGTTGATGACTTGCGAGATCCCGGTCGAATCATTGTCGGGGATCGAGACATTCAAGTTGTCGATCTTGACAGACGAGGTTTCCGTCGGGCGCGTGTCGTCTTCCATGTATTCCGCGAATACCGTCGCTCTGGTGACGTCCTCACCGCGACATCCGTCTTTTTCGCAGTGATAGCTCTTGTTGCAACCGTCAACGAAGCGGAAATCCATTTCGCCGCGGACGAGAATCCCTTCGACCTCGCCACTGTCGAGGTTGAAGACGGCGGACCCTGAGTTGCCGCCGAAAGTATCCAGATTCGCCACGAAGAAGGGATCGGACGCGTCAGAACTCCGGACTTGCGCGTCAGCAGCGACCTTGGTGGGGAGACCGCTCGGATGGCCGATGACGAGGAGGTTCGTACCACGTTTCGTGTCGCCGGATGTTTTGTACTTGAGGGGCTCGCGACCCTCGACGGGACGGTCGAGTTTTACGATAGCGAAGTCCGATTTGGTGTCACGGTCCAGTTCCTGCGCGATGATCGCTTTGCAGCGGAAAATGTTGGACTCCGGGACTGCGGACAGGTCGTCATTGGCGGACAGGTAACCGAAGTCAAAAACGAACGAGGTGGAGTCGCACTGTGTCTGGCTGTCCATGCAGTGCCCCGCGGTCACGAGGATGTCCGGGCCGACGAGGAAGCCAGAGCAAAATCCGGCTGACGGCTGCTCGCGGAAAGGCTCGTCCGGGCAAAGTGCCATGGACTCACCGTAGTTCTCCGAGTGGACGTTCACCAGTCCGGACCTGGTTGAATCAGGAGTCAGGTCGCTTGAACGCATCAGGACCGCGGTTGAACGTGCCAGTTTGCGCCAGCTGTCCGGGACATGGGCATCAAAAAGGTCCATGCGGTTGTCCTCGCCGTACACGACCTCAGGTCGTGGACTGCCGGCCTGCGCTTGCGGCGCGAGGGCGGTCAAAGAGGCCAAAATGGCTACACTGCCTGTGTACTCCGTAAACAGCGTCCTTGCTGACATCGGAAACCCCTGATCACAAAAGTGAATATGTATTTTTTTCGAACTTTACATAAAGCCTAGCCAACGTTGGCCAGCGAGTCAAATTTCGCGTGACAGAAATTTTGCCATCACAAGCCGCAGCTTGGTCTGGTGGTCAGCGTCAGGCAACTCCCGCAAGATCCTGAATGCCTTCGCGGCTCCGTCCCGGTGGGCGTCGCGCCACCCGCGACCTGTGCCCGTCCACGAGGCTTTCGATGTGCCGTCCGAGAACCAAGGCATGGTCGGATCACGGTCCACTCCGAATCCAGGCAATTCCTGGATCAACGCTGGATTTCCGCCAGTGGCGAGGAATGCGATGGCATCCGCCAACGCCTCTTCCGTGGACGGGTCGGGATTCTCATCTGACAGGAATTTGATCGCGTGATGCGCGATCTCGTGGGCGTGGATGAAGGGCGAACGCCAGATTTTCGCGTGTGGCCCGTCCATGGATCTGGAGGGAAACAAGGTGATGGTCCCCGTATGGCGATCATAGGTGGCGTTATCCGTGACAAATCTGTGCGGTTTGTGCCGGGTGTCCTCGTATACCGGGAAGAAGTCGACGTTGACGGGGGGCATCGTCCTGCCAGTCGAATCCACCGCGGCCGCGCCGACGATGCCATGCACGCGGGCGATGCTTATGAGGATCGAATCGAGGATCGCGCGCGCGGAATCAGTTGAGTCTCTCGTGTCATCCGATTCAGTTGATTGTGTCATGGCGACGCCGGCGGCACAGATCGGCATGGGCAGGGCAGGTTGGAGTTCCCGCCATCCGGGCAATCCGGGTTCGAGGATGACATGATGGCCCCAGGTAAGGCGTCCCATGGCGGCTGGAAGGCTGGACAGGCAGACGCCCTTTGTTTTCTTGAACGGTGATTCCCAGGATTCGCTGGTGGCGGCTGGAGGCACATCCATTGACAAGTTGGGGCCTGGAATGGATCCACCGTTCAGGTTGCCACAAGACATGGCCAGCAACGCGACCGGAACAGCAAGAAGCGAGGCGCGCCAGGCTGTCAGCCTTGTTGATCCCGTTGACAAAGTTCAGTTGCCCCTCAG
>CAWUNT010000280.1:0-3546 GCA_963923405.1 uncultured bacterium
GACATGCTCGATGTTGTGGACTTTTTCACGCACCATCTGCAGGCGAAATTCCGTCGCTGTGTCAAAGACGACGTGTTGCCCCGCTGGAAAAGTCAGCATGATCGAAGCCCGCGTACGCTGGTTTCTGGAATCACCCGATGTGCACACCGGGCAGTCGCAGGCGATCACGGGACAGCCAGGTGAGCTGCCACTGCCGAGGATGGTGACCTTAATGCCTTGATGTGGTGTCATGCGAGGCGTCTCCCGGTACCGCGTCCGTAAAACAACTTTCAAAATACGCGTTCAACTGGTCCATTGCCCTTGGCATCGACCTCGCGGCAGTCTGGGCGAAAAGGCGCATTTTCTCCAGCTTGTAAAAAGCCTCCGCGCGACGGTACTCATACTGGCGCCAGAAATTTTCCGGATCTTTCATGGTTGCGCCGGGCAGGAGTATGACTTCGGGACCGGTGGATCCGTGGCCTTCGCTGGTCATTTGTTGCAACAGATTCTCGCGCGTCGCGTAATCGATCGCGGCTTCGATGTCGCGCGCCTTGGCCGCCGGGTTGCGTGACGCGCAAGATGCGATGAGGAAGTCACGTGACAGGCCATGCGCGGCGCCATGAAAACCGGATTTCGCGAATTCCCCGGCGCAAAGTTCAAAAACTTCGCGGGCAAGCGCGGTATCCGGGAACTGGACCTCAATCATGAAACGGTGCGTGTGGAAATCCCGGGGATGGAAAACCATCACGGCGCTCGCCGGCAAACGGTCGCGTCCGGCGCGTCCGGTCTCTTGAACGTATTGCTCGAGGTTTTGTGGAAGGCCGGCGTGGATGACCGTACGTATGTCACGCTTGTCGATTCCCATTCCGAAGGCACTGGTCGCGATCATGCAGCCGACGCGGCCTGACAGGAAGTCATCCTGTTGCCGGGAGCGTGACACACCATCGAGACCGGCGTGGTACAGCCCCGAACGCACATCGCGTCGCCGGAGTGCCGAGTGCAAGGCATCAGCGATTTTTCGCGTCGGGGCGTAGACAAGGGTGCTGCCGGCCGTGATGCCATGCTCGATGGCATCCAGCGTACGGGGCACCTGGTCCTTGAAGACAGAGATCTGCTCAACCGCGTGTGTGATGTTGTCGCGACCCGTTTTGTTGACGAAAATCTGCGGCGTGCGAAGTCCGAGGTTGCGAACCATGTCTGCCCGCACTCCCGGGGTGGCTGTCGCAGTCAAGGCCAGACGAACGGCGGCAGGGAACGATTCCATGAACAAGCCGATCTGACGGTATTCGGGGCGGAAGTTGAAGCCCCACTGGCTGGTGCAATGGGCCTCGTCCACGGCGACCAGGAAGATTTCCCGCGTGGCGGCGAGGCGTTCCCGGAAAGTGGTATTCGCGAGGCGTTCCGGCGAAATGAACGCCAGGGTGGCCAGTCCGGACTCGATCTTTTGCCACTGTCCCGACCGGTCATCCATCGATTGGAGACGGTCAAAAACAGCGCACCGCAGACCACGCGCCTCCAGCCGGGCCGCCTGGTCGCGCATCAGGGCGATCAGGGGCGAAACAACCAGCACCAGCCGGCGACTGGACTCTGGCCTGGTGAGTTCCTGGGCTGCCGGGAGCCCGAAGCAAAGGGTTTTGCCACTGCCGGTCGGTGAAACGGCAAGGCAGTCCCTCCCGGCGGCAATCGCGTCCAGGACAAGGTTTTGAAAGTCGTGCAGCTCATCGAAGCCAAAGACAGCTTTCGCCGTCAGGCCGCGGTCAATTGTTGTTTGCATGTCAGGAAGGTTTTACTTGATTTGAAGGTCGCCGCGACAGGGTTTTGTTGGGTATGATTGAGGCCATGGATTTTGTTGTTCAAAAATATGGCGGCACGTCCGTCGGGTCGCTGGACCGGATCAAGCAGGTGGCGGATCATGTGGCCGCGACGCGCGCGCAGGGCGTCAATGTCGTGGTCGTGGTCAGCGCCATGGGTGAACAGACGGACGACCTGATCGCCATGGCCAACGCCTTGAGTCCAAACCCGCCGCGTCGCGAAGTCGACATGCTGCTGACGGCCGGGGAGCGCGTGACGATGGCGCTGCTCAGCATCGCGTTGCATGAGCGAGGCCTGAAGTCCGTATCGCTGACAGGTTCGCAGAGCGGGATCCTGACCGATGAGAACCACGGCAATGCCCGTATTGAGAGGATCCTTGGCGACCGGATCCGGCAAGCCTTGGCAGACGGGGCGATCGTGATTGTGGCTGGTTTCCAGGGCGTCAGCCCCAAGACAAAGGAAGTGACCACGCTGGGGCGGGGAGGCTCGGACCTGAGCGCCGTGGCCCTTGCGTCGGTCCTGGGTGCCAGCCGGTGCGAGCTTTACAAAGATGTCGATGGTGTTTTCACCGCAGACCCGCGGATGGTGCCGGGCGCACGCAAGATCGCGGCGATGCCTTGGTACGCCATGTCGGAGTTGGCGTGGGCCGGTGCGGGTGTACTCCACGCGAGGGCCGCGCACGTCGCGTCCCGTTTCGGGCTGGCCGTTGAGATCCGGTCCAGTTTCAAGCCGCAAGTGCGCGGCACGATCGTTGAACCCTCTACCGAGTTGGATGTAGCCATGTCGATGGACAAGAACGGAATGGAACACGCCGTTGTGCACGCGATCACTTGCAAACAGCACATGTGCTTTCTGGAGGTGGACACGGGCGGTTCCGAAGGCGACGCGACAGGCAATTTGCACGCGGGGATCCTGGAATCTCTTTGGCACCACGGAGAGGCGCCCGTCATCAATCAGCAAGCCGGCGGCATGATGCGATTCATGGTCACGGCGAAGGCCGCGGGGGCGATTCAAGGAGAACTGGCCGCGGGGCGCATGGGAAGCGCGCCAAAGTCCGTCAAAATTTCCCTGCCCGGTACGGCGGCCATCGGTGTTGTGGGCAATGGATTTTTGCAGAGTCCAGAGACCGTTGGGAAGGCCATGGCAGCGGCTCGCAAGGCCGGTTCGCCCGTTTTCTGGGATGTCCGCAATCAGGTCCTGACGATCGGCGTTAAGGACGGGGATTCAGCAGCCGTTGTCAGGGCCCTGCATGACGCGCTGATTGGATGACGTCAATCAGGACCTGGTAGACGTTCAGTCAATTGACTTGGACAGGCTGACGCCAACGGTTGTGGCTGAGGCATCCTGGATGGTTGTCTGACCGAGATTCAATCCGACATGCCATGTGCCCGCGTTCAGCATGGCTGTCGCTGTGCTGCGGACAACCAATCCAAATCCATTTTGCATTTTTGTGTTGTAACCACTGTCGGTGGTCATGTCCGCATCGCCGACGATACCTGCGATATACGCGGCCCCGGCGTCAACTTCTCCGCGCAGCGAGAACCGGTTGCCGCCAAACAAGGTGTAGCCCAACCCGGCCATGCCGCCATAAATATTCGCGCTGAAATTCTGGACATCAACTCCACGGGATTCCTGTCCAAGGTAATCACGCAAAACGTACGGTTGGGAAATTTCTCCCGACACGCTTGAAAACATCGCGCGTCCGGTCAACTCGAGGTCATTCCAGCTGCGTACAACCCAGGCTCTGTCTCTTAT
>CAWUNT010000281.1:0-3545 GCA_963923405.1 uncultured bacterium
GAGATGTGTATAAGAGACAGGTCAATGGTGACTCCACAATCAAGTACATCGCGCAGTGGGACGGCACGAATTGGTATCGTGTGGGTGGTTCCGGGCAAGATCTGAACAAGCAGGTGATGTGCTTTGCGACAGACGGTGCCAATTTGTTCGTTGGTGGTAGTTTTTCGAGCATTGCCAACGTTGGCACAACCTATTACGCGGCGAAATATTCGGCCTCAGCCGCGACACCGGCATGGTCCATCATGAACCCCACCACTGGCGGAACCCAGATCAATTCTATGGCCCTCGATGGCACGACGCTTTATGCCGGATACGGTGGTAGTTCAGGCTCCATGGGCATCATGACCTGGAGCTTGTCGAACACGTCGTCCGTAAGCGGCGGCTGGTCGTCGAACTTGAAGGTCACTTCGGTCGCCGTATACAACGGTCAGGTTTACGCGGCTGGTACTTTTACGGTTTTCAATGGGAACACGGCACTCAAAAGTTTTGTCAAATATGACGGAACCACGTGGTCCACTGTTGCCTCAACCGTCTTCGACAGCGCTCCTTCGGTGATGGTTGCCGGGCGACGTGGATTGTGGGTCGGTGGATCATTCTCCAGTGCCGGTGGGATCTCGGTTTTAGCTCTATGGGATGGTTCTGCGTGGGTGACGGAAGGTTTTATCAGGCAGACTCCGTACTCAAGTTCGGCGAAAGCAACCGTCGTGCGTGTTTTTGGTTCTGATGTCTGGATTGGTTTCTCGCCTGCTGCCAGCACTTCCTCCTTGGTGTGGAGATGGAACGGCTCTCAGATTTTGCAGTTGGCTGGCGTCTCTAGCGTTGCGTTCGACTTTGCCAAATACGGCTCAACGGTTTACATGGGGGCTGCGGGAGGACTCACGAGCTGGAGTGGGACTGCCTGGACGCAGCTCGTGACCAACGACATCCGTTCCATAGCGATCATCGGATCCCAAATGTATTTGGGCGGCACACTGAATGTGAGTCAGGGGATGAGTGTATGCACGATCGGGACTTGGTCCGGATGCGGCTGGTCAGGGACAGGCACGAGTCCAGCGAGGACTTCCGGTACGGTCAAGGTCAACGCCATGTCAGTGGATCCAATAAATTCAGATATTCTTGTCGCGGGGTATTTCAGCAACGTTTACAACTCGTCGACGGTTGTTTCCAATACAGCTAACTTCGCGAGATACAGTACAGTGAACAAGACTTGGTCGGCTGTATTGCCGGCGCAAACTTACTCATTCACTCCACTTGCCCTTTTACTCAACGGAACGGAAATCTTTTTAGGCGCTGCAGCATCCGGAATGAGGTGGACGTCGGTCCCTTCGAACTCGTGGACGTCCGGTCTGGGGGTGGGGCACGCCTATGTGAGCAGTGGGGGAACTGTTTACGCCGCAGGCTACAATTACCTTTACGAGTGGAATGGTTCGTCCTTTGTGATGATGTCTGGCGCCCCATCGGGGGCGGCCTCCTCCAGCCCTTGGAACTCAATGTCGGCTTATCCTGGTGGGTTCTATGTCGCGGGAACTATCTCTGGTGTCTATCGTTATTCAAACGATCTCGTCGCGCTTGCCAGCTCAATTTCCGTGACGTCTGACGCGACCGGTGTCCAGATAGCGTACGTGGACCGCTCGGACGGATTTGTTTACCACAAGACGTTTGATGGGACTTCATGGAGCGCAGCGACCATGGTGGCGGGCAATTACGTTTGGGGTGGGCGCGTTTCGATCGCGTCGTCGCCAAATGGTAACCAGCGTCTCGTCGCGTGGGAGCGCGGTGGACAAATCGAGACGGTTACTTACGACACGGGCATGTGGAGTAGTGTTGTGACGGCATCCACAGGCACGGACAATCGCTACCCCGTGTTGCCGGAAGTGATCGATTCGACCGCTGTCCCGGTTGTTTGCACCAGGGGCGGTACCGCGCCCTACCAGATGGGGACGTCATCGACATCCTTGACGGCCTCGCCTTCACCGAGCCCTGGTGGAGGCGAACCAAACTGCAGCTGCATGTTGGATTCGAACACGTATCCCAATTGCTATGATGTAGCGAATTCCAATACCCTGAGTGGCACCTACATGTGGCAATACTATAGTTGCGGTGGCAGTAGCTCATCCAGCACGGGAACCTCTTCGGGCGGTGGCTCGACGGATATTGTGGGAACGCCGGCTCCAATAATGATGCCCTGAGAGGATTTGCCAGGTCGGGGTCGAAATTTATATTTATAACTCATTGTAATTATTGATTAATATTTAAAAAAAGTCCTGTCCTTTGCCCTAAAGTCGGACGCTACTGTTCCGAAATCCTTCTATATGGGCTCCTTGGTGAAAAAAAACATCGGGCGCCAGGTGATGCCACTAATTCTGTTGGCGTCATGGGTGTCATTTACGTCCCAAGAATCATTCGCTCAAACCGCGCCCAAAGTCACCATCAGCGCGCCGTCGAAAAGTATCGTCAAGGCATCCGACTCGGTGTCGTACACGGTGACCTACAGTGGCGCGGATGCTGTCACCCTCAAAGCCTCTGACATAGCGCTCGATCCGGTTCCGGCGACGGGTGGCCCGTCCGCTTCCGGCGTCGTGGTGTCAGGAACCGGACTCGCCAACGGAATCGCGATCCGCACCGTGACGCTCTCCGGATTCAGCGGTAACGGAACACTAGGTTTCAAGATCGCATCCGGATCGGCCAAGAAAGGCATTATTTCAGCTCCCCTTATCAGCGCGCCTCTGAAGGTCGCCGTCGACACCGCGCCCCCGACGTTCGCTATCATGCCGCCTGCAGTGACGAATGTCCGGTCATCGTCGCCTGCGATATCGTTCGTCGTCAATTACACCGGCGCCGCGAATGTCTCCCTGTCCGAGAATACTAAAAACAAGGTGCTCTTGACCTCGTCGGGCATCGGATCTTCACCTGGCCCGTCGGCTACCGTCACGGTCGCCGGAACTGGCAACACCTCACGCGTCATAACGCTCTCATCGTTCTCTGGAGACGGCACGCTGGCCTTGGCCCTGGACGGCGCCACCGCGACAGACACCGCGGGCAACAGCGCCGCCGCAAGCGCGGCCCAGGCCGGGATTTCTTCCCTGCCTGTCATTGTTGTCGACAATACTCCGCCGACGATCAATGTCAGCGGCCCGTCCATCGCGGACGCGAGGGCATCCTCGTCGGTGACGTACACGGTGACTTACTCAGGTGCCAGTCTGATCACCCTGAAGGCGAGCGACATCACCGTGAACAAAACAGGCGATGCTTCGGCCTCCGTTGCCGTCTCCGGCACGGGCACGTCAACGCGGACTGTAACTTTGTCCGGGTTCAAAGGTAACGGCGCCATCGGAATTTCGATCGCATCCGGTACGGCAAGTGATTTGGCTGGTAACTTGGCTGCGGCTCCACAGTCGGCGAGCGGCACCTTTGCAGTGGATACGGCGGCACCGCTCGTCTCTGTATCGGCTCCGTCCCTGACCAACGCCAAAGCGGACTCGACTGTGACTTACACCGTGAATTACACCGGTGCCACCAACATCACCCTCGCGGCATCCGACATC
>CAWUNT010000282.1:0-3530 GCA_963923405.1 uncultured bacterium
ACCGCGACCGGAAGCGTGCTTTCATGGCGCACGACCAGGCATACTCCGCCGCGCTGGCGGGCAATGCCGGATCCGCATCCACCATGCGCCTTGTCGCGGAGCGCGCGGCTTTGCTGGCCTGTCGCGGGCACTTCAGTGTCGCGTTCCGTGACTTTGATCTCGTGATGGATGTTGCGAAGGCTGCCGGAAGTCGCCATGAGTTTGCCTATGCTTCGCTGCTCCGCGTGTTGAGCGCAGATTACTTGCGCGCCCGTCACGACGAGATGAGCGATCATTTGCGCATGGTCGTCGCCAACCTGAAGCCCGACCATGACCGTCTTGCTCACGGGGTTTCCGTGTCATTCCAGTTGCACCGTGAACTCCATCGCCTGAATTTTGAGCGCGTCAAGGCGCTCAGCGTCGAACTTCCAGAGTACCGTGCCTTGCGCAGCCCGGTGAGCTCCAGGTCGGTCATGATCTCGTCCTTCGCTTTCCTGCTGCGTGATTCGCGCGACGAGATCGTCAATTTCGCGGAAAGCTATCTCAAGCATCGCCGCGTCGAAGGTGGGCGCATGGATGACTTGTTCACATTGTCCGTCATCGCGATGGTGGCTTTCGCGCGGGGTGAACTTGAAAAGTCAAGGAAGGCATACAGCCGGATTTCGGAAGCGTTTCCTTCAGTGCGCAAGTCTGAATTTCTTTGGCCGTTTGAGGAAGATTGCCTCGCCCTTTTCCTCGTGGTGTTTCCGGTTCTCTACCGGCGTGAGTCCGGCAGCGAGATCCTCCCCGCGCCGCAGATGCGCGCTGCGTTGAGGAGGTTGCTCAAGTTGGTCAGGGCATTCAGGGAGCCGGATCGTTCCGTGCCACTTCTTGTGCGGGCGCGAGTCGCGGAACTGCTGGGTCACGGTGATGTCGCCCGTTCCATGTATGATCGCGGGTTGCGTCAGGCCAAACTGGCCGGGGACAACCTGGTTCAGGTCCTTGGTTACTACTGGTTCGGCATGCATTTGAGCGAGCGTGGTCTGAAGCCGCGGATGGACTATTTGCGCCGGGCATCAATCCTGGCCGCGAAGGGTGGGGTCAAGGCACTCTCCGAGGTCATCGCGAAAAGTGGTGGTGGCTTTTCCCCGCGGCCGGTTGCCTCGTCCACGGGCGGTAACTCGTCAGATCTCTCCATCGCGTTTGGTGGCGCGGACAACCGCGCGCTGGCGGCCGACTCGGTGGCCATCGCCGCGGCTACGCGAAACAATGCCCGCGGCGCCTGGGGTATGGGAAGAATCCATCCCCTCGAACTTGGATTGTTGCGCCTCGTGTCGGCATCTGAAATGCGCCGCATGGACCAGATGGCGGAAATCGATGAGTGTCTCGCCTACATCGCGCGGAGTTTCGGCGGCAGCCGGGTGTTCCTGTTCCGGCGGGGCGAGAGTGGTCAGGGGCTGCGCAATGTAGGGTCGCTCCAGGCCGGCCAGGACTGGGCTGCCATCGCTGCTCACTTGCAACCATATACGCAGATTCGATCCACCTTGTTCTTGCCTCTTCACGACGCTCCGTGGATGTCGCGTAGCCAGCCGGCGTCGGGCATGAAACCCGTTTCCGGTGACACGTCGGTTCCGATACCGGAAGAAGACATTCAAACGATCGCGCCGGTCCCCCTGCACGAGGGAGATGGAGGAAACGGTGGACGTGACAGGGGCGGCGGCGGCGAGGAAACACAGGCGCCGTCGCGGCCTGCGGTCTCGCCTGGACTTGGGGCGGTCGTTCCGCTGCGATGGGGTGATGAGAATGTGGGCCTGTTGTTCATTGAGGACAGCGGCGCCCTCGCGCATGAGGATTCAAGCGCGGTCCGTCTGGCTCTGGACGGAGTCGGCGCGCAGTTGACGCTGGTGCTTGAAAAGCGCGAGCGGGCCACGCCTTACCGCAGCGGCGCGTTTCACATTGAGGGTCAGGCGTGGCTTCGTTCATGGGATTTCGGCAACATGCGCGCGCAGCGCGAGACGGGGTGGTACCTGGGGCTGAATTTCGGGGACGACCGTCACATTCTCTTTTATTTGTCGTGCGAGGGTCAGGAGGCGATCCGCGCCAAGTTCGGCGCGAATTTGTGGCATTTCCTTTTCGCTCTCCGGACAACGATGCTGTCCGATGCCGGCCGTGAAATCGAGCCTCATGACATCCGGGGCGGACTCGCCCGGTTCCTCCAGTCAGACCGGGCGTTTCAGCAGCTGGAACGGATCAATCTTACTTTCTCGATGGTCTCGAGAACGCGGAATACCATCCAGAGCGGACACTTCGGTGTCGCGAGACCGGTGGTTGTCAATGGCACCAACCGGGTCGCGCCTGGAAATGAGAGCCTGATGACTCTGGCAGGAGGCCGGGAATTACGTTACTGGGACGTCGAGTCCAATCTCGGTGAGCAACAGGTCCTTGTCGTGAGCTACGACACGTCAAAACTGGACGGCGCTCCGGTCAGCCAGCCACAGTCCATCAGCGCCCGCTCAGGGACGAGGCCGTTTGATGAGCTTTTCACGGTCGAGCGCGCGGCAGAGCTGCACCAGATCCTGGCTGCGCGGTTGCCGGTGGATGCCTTGCCCAGGTATTACGTGGCAATGATGCGCCAGCGTTCTGCCCGGGCGGTCTCGACGGCTGACGATGACGGCTCAAAGATGGTAGGATAACCGGGTAGCCGGAAACCACTGCCGTCAGGAGGCTGACCATGGCTGGACTGTTCGAGAGCGTCACGCGTGTTGCCATAGAGGAAATCCTGCGCAATCACACCCAGCCCTCCAAGTTCGGAATGATCCTGACGCCGGAGGCTTTTCAAGAATTGACCGATGACCTGTACAACTTGCTGGTCACATCCCGCGAACTGAAGTCCGCTGGAGACCGCATGATTGGCGGGGCGCCAGCTCCCCAGAAATCACTTGATTCAAGGCCAGGGCGCGGGACGGGCCGCTGATTTCATTCGTGCCTTCTGACACCACGGAGGACTGAACAAAGAGTGCAAAATTTCCAGGAATTCGCCTCAGGCACAACAGCCATCGTCGTTGGTGTCCAACTCCCGGAAGACAATCCCGCCGTTGTCGCGGATGACCTCTCCGAACTGGTCGCGCTGCTCTCCACACTGGGCATTCCTGTCGCCGGCCGTATCGTCCAGAGACGCCCCAAACTGAGTCCAAGTTGCATGCTGGGTACCGGCAAGGTCGAGGAACTTCGTGACCTCGCGAGGGCTTGCGGTGCCCGGCTGGTTGTGGTTGACCGCCCGTTATCTCCTCCGCAGATCCGGAATCTCGAGGAAATCACTGGATGCCAGGTGACGGACCGTTCCGGGGTCATCCTCGATATTTTCGCGAAGCACGCGCGCACCAATGAGGCGAAGACGCAAGTCGAGATCGCGCGCCTTGAATACATGCTGCCCCGGTTGTCCGGAGCATGGACGCACTTGCATCGCCAGCGTGGCGGTGGCGTCGCGTCCCGCGGCATGGGTGAGAAGCAGATCGAGGTGGACCGCCGTCGCGCGCGATGCTCTTCAGTTGCGCTTTCAGTCTCGCGATTCG
>CAWUNT010000283.1:0-3528 GCA_963923405.1 uncultured bacterium
ATAGCGTAGCGTCTCGTGGGCTCGGAGATGTGTATAAGAGACAGTATCGATGGTTTTTGTGGTTGTCACTGTGGTCTTTTTTGTCATGGTGACGTGATTATAACCCTTGGCGGATGGAATCGGTATCGCAATGGGATATCGTTTCGATTGCAGACACTTCACAGGATACAAGCCGTGCGCCTGGAAACGGCCTTGCGACGGTTGTCCGCATTACTCTCCGGTCACGAAAAGGATCGCTGTCCTGAGCCTTGAGGCCCTGGGTGCGGTCCTGCGCTCGACGTGCCTCCTGCCGGCGATCAAACGCGAGTGGCATGACTGCCACGTCACCTGGATCACCTATCCAAACGCGAAGGCCCTGCTGGAGAACAACCAGCTCATCGATCGCCTGATCACCGTTGACGCGTCCACCAACGCTGTACTTGATCATCTCAAGTTCGATGTCCTGCTGGCGGTCGACAAGTCCATCGAGGCGGGCGCCCTGGCCGAAAGGATCCAGGCAAAGGAAAAACGCGGGTTCGGGATCGACACCAACGGCATCATCCGGCCCCTCAATCCGGAGGCCAACTACCAATATGATGTCGGCCTCAGCGACGAACTCAAGTTTTTCATCAACCAGAAGCCAGAAACGCAGCAAATCACGGAAACCATGGCGCTCAGCTGGGCCCGGGATCCTTACATTTTGAATTTGCGCGAGACGGAAGTCGCCGAAGTGGCCTCGAGGCGCGCGGAGCTGTTGCGCCGGCCAGACGGCAGGCAGTGGCGCGCGATCATCGGCTACAACACGGGATGTTCTCTTCTCTACCCGTACAAGAAATTCACCGTCGAGCGTTCGATCGAAGTTATCCGGATGTGGCGCGAGGCGTTTCCCGACTGTGCCGTGGCACTTCTGGGCGGGCGCGAGGACACGGAACGGCAGGCGCAAATGAAGGCGGCTTTCGCCAGTGACGAGGGAGTGATCAACACCCCGACCACGGGTGGTTTGCGTTCCGGAATGCTGTGGATGGACGCGGCGGACATGGTTCTGTCCGGTTGTTCACTTGGCATGCACATTGCGATCGCGCTGAAGAAACCGGTCATCGCCTGGTTTGGCGTGAGCTGCGCCCAGGAAGTCGACTTGTATGACCGCGGCGTGAAAATCCAGGCAAATGTCAGTTGCGCGCCTTGCTGGAAGAAAAGCTGCGCCAATGAACCCAAGTGTTTCAACGAAGTTCCTGTCGCCTCGATCCGGGCCGCGACAGCTGATGTCCTGGGCGACCATGTGTTCGCCAGCCATGATTCAAGGAGTGGAAAATGAGTAAAGCATCGCGAATTTTCGCGCGTGTTTTGATCAACATGACCGTGATGGCCACGGTTGTTGCCAGCTCAGCCTTTGGCTCGACCCCGCCACGCCCGGATAGCCGCGTTGAGGCGGAGGACAAGGGCGCGCACCGGAATGACTGGTTCCGCCATCATGACCCGGCGTCGACCACGTCGCCCAAGGCCATCGGAAACGAAATCATTTATCAGGTCTTTGTCGACCGGTTCGCCAACGGCAACAAGTCGAATGACTGCCTGCATGAAGGCCGTTTTTGTGACCCGAAACACAAAAACTACTTCAAGTACTTCGGCGGCGACATTCGCGGCATCATCAATCACCTGCCCTACATCAAGCGCCTCGGCGCGTCACGCCTGTGGCTGACCCCGGTGTTTGAGAACCAGCACGTCATCGTCCCGTTCATCCGCAACGGGCAGCAGGTCGCGGTTACTTCTTACCATGGTTACTGGATGGCCGACGCGTTCCGGCTGAATCCGTTTTTCACGGACCGCGGATCTCACGATTTCTCCATCATGGAAGAACTTGGACGCAAAGCCGGTCCGGAGCTCGGCATTTACATGGACACGGTCAACAACCACACAAACCCCGCCAACGCCTCGCTCGAGAGCCTCGAGTACCTGCACAAGGTTCAACCGGTACCCGGGCTGACACCGGCCGCGCGCCGCGGGTCTGTTTTCCGCGACGGCGAATTCATGGCGAGTTTTGATTCGCGCGACGGGTGGTTCCACGAGTTCGGGCCGATTGAGGACTTCAACGATACGTTCCAGCTGGAGAATCATCAGTTGGCGTATCTCGCGGACCTCGACCAGACGGTGCCGGAAGTCAAGAAGTACCTGTATGACTCGCATGATTTCTGGATGGAAAAAGTGCCGAATCTTGTCGGGTTCCGTTTTGACGCGGTACGCCATGTGCCAACGCCGTTCTGGCAGGATCTCGAGGGGTATCTGGAAAAACGTTACGGTCGCATGGAAAACATCGGCGAGTTCTACGGTGAGTGGACAGGGATGCCGACATTCCGGGACTTTTACCGTCGCAACAAGATGACCCTGTTTGATTTCGAGTTGCGCTGGGCAGCGAAGAAAATCTTCATGGAAGATGCCAGTTTTGACCTGCTGCCGCGGCTGTGGGCCGCGGATCCTGAGCTGGGCGACGCGCGAGGCATCGTGACCTTTATCGACAACCACGACATGCCGCGATTGCGTGGTGAGGGTCTGGAGGCCCGGCGCATGCGCCAGACGATCGCGCTCATGTTCGCCATGCGCGGCGTGCCTTGCGTTTATTACGGACTGGAGCAGGACCTTTTCGTTCCGGGAGACAATGGCGATCCACTCAATCGGCCGATGATGAACTCGTTTGATGAGAATCACGATTTCTACCGGCTGATCCGCAGGCTGGCTGCCCTTCGCAAGTCCAATCCGGCCCTGCGCTACGGGTCGACTCACCTGGTGCACTTGACCAAACACATCGTGGCTTTTGAGCGCGTGGATGGCGAACACAAGGTGTTCTTCGCCACTTCGAAGAACCCCAGGTCGGGCTCAGATCACTTTGATATCAGGGACTTGAGTATGCCAGACGGCGTCTACCAGGACGTCCTTACGGGGCGCGAGTACCAGATCCGCGGTGGCAACCTGCCGGTAGAGCTGGCAGACGGGGACACAATTGTCCTGTCGACAACGCGCAAAAAGCGCAGTACATAACAGGCCCTCTCGAAAATCGGGGTGTAGCGCAGTTGGTAGCGCGCATCGTTCGGGACGATGAGGTCGCAGGTTCGAATCCTGTCACCCCGACCATTTTATTCCCAGAATTACTCCAACCATGTGGCACCTTGTTTGCTGTCCAGCGACCAAGGAGGTTCCCATGCGCAACATACTCTCGAACGGAATCGCAGGACTCTTTCTGGTGGCGTTCTCATCCGCCGCGATGGCGGAAACGTGGATCGCGCGATGCAATAACGTGCAATTCAACTTCAACCGGACTTCAAAGACGTTCCTTGTGTATTTCAACACATCAACCGGCATTTACCAGATGGCGCGAGGCAAGATCACTTTCGACAATGGAACGGCTGTCCGCGGTCCGATCGAAGCCAACGGCGTCGGCGCAGATGGAAGCCCGATCACCCAGATCGGCCTGAACCCAAGTCGCAACCTTGTGTATGTGATGTACGACAATCCGACATCCACCGAGGTCCGCAACGGCGACTTCTGTTCAACGCA
>CAWUNT010000284.1:0-3527 GCA_963923405.1 uncultured bacterium
AACATGGTCCCGTCCTGGTTTTCCTGACGCAACTGGATGGCGGCCCACGGACGGCGACCGGTCCTCG
Source organism: uncultured bacterium (assembly GCA_963923405.1). Classification (GTDB taxonomy): domain Bacteria; phylum Bdellovibrionota_B; class Oligoflexia; order Oligoflexales; family RGVZ01; genus RGVZ01. The sequence continues at coordinate 68 of CAWUNT010000284.1, forward strand.
GGTCGGTCAAGCCGACCGGTTTCATCGGACCAAATCGCAAAGTGTCACGTCCGCGCTCGATCATGACCTCAATCGGCAGGCATGATTCGAAATATTTTGGTTCCTCGAAATCATGAAGGGGCATCTTCTCCGCAGCCATGACGGAGTCGATGAATGTCTCGTACTCATCCTTGCTCAAAGGGACGTTCAGGTAGTCGCCGGTGTCGCCGTCGCCATAACGGTCGGCGCGGAAGGCATGTTCCATGTCGATCGACTCGGCTGCCAGAACCGGCGCGATCGCGTCGTAGAAATAGAGGCTGCGGGTGGATCCGGTCAGTTTTTGCAGGGCGTCGGCAAGGGGCTGCGACGTCAGCGGGCCGCTGGCCACAATCCAGAACTCCCCGCGCGCGGTGGCCTCTTCCGGGGTCGGCAAGCTGGTGACTTCGCCGGGGGCGATCGTGACGAGGCCAGTCTCGAGAAGTCCCGATTTGACGGCGTCCGCGAAGACGATCCGGTCGACGGCAAGGGCCTGGCCTGCCGGGACACGGGCCTTCATGGCAGCCCGGATGATCAGGGAATCCATGTCGGCCATCTCCAGTTTGAGTAGGCCGGGGGCAGACGATTCGTCCAATGATTTCATTGAGTTGGAGCAAACAAGTTCGGCAAGGTTGCCCGTCTGGTGGGCCGGCGTCATTTTCGCCGGGCGCATCTCGTGCAGCGTGACCGGGATTCCGGCACGGGCGACCTGCCAGGCGGCCTCGGATCCGGCGAGTCCGCCACCGACAATATGGACTGTAATTTCAGTGTTGTTACCGGGGGTCGTCATGGTGAAGCGCTTATAGGATTTCCCTCAACGGCGTGCTACCACTTTTAGGTTATGGACGTGCTCAAGTTCAGATTCGCAGCCATTCGCCTTTTCCTCGGACTCGTTCCGCGGAACACGGCCAGTCTTGTGACGGGTTGGATGGCGCGTTTACGCCTGCCCGGGATATTCCAGGTCATTGCCAACTCACTGTTTATCAAGGTTTTTCGCCTGAACATGGCCGAAGCCCAACTGGCTGATCCGGGGGCCTATGCGTCGATTGAGGATCTGTTCATCCGACGGTTGCGACCCGGCATCAGGCCGGTTCAGTCCCGTTACGTATCCCCCGCCGACGGTTACCTGGCCTGGTCGGCGCCGCTTCATCATGGCGCGGCGATCCAGGCCAAGGGGATCGACTACAATCCGGCCGAATTGATCTGGGGAAATGAAGCCGCGGATCACGAGCGCGAGGCCGGGGAACTAAGTTGGTTCACGACAGTTTATCTGGCTCCTCACAATTACCACCGGGTGCATGCGCCAGTCGCGGGAGCAATCCGCCAAGTGCGCTACATCGCGGGAGACTTGTGGCCCGTCAACGAACCATTCGTGCGTTTTTTTCCGGAACTTTTCCTGCGCAATGAGCGACTTGTATTTGACGTTGAGCTCGCCGCCGGATCCGGCATGAGGGCTTATGTTGTCATGGTGGGCGCTTTCAATGTCGGACGCATGACCACTCACCTGATCCCTGGTTTTACGACCAATGACAAATTTTTCAGGGAGCTCTCGCGCCGGCAGCGACAAAAGTCGTGGATTTTTGACGGCCAAAAGGCCGAAGACCCGCGCCCGGTAGCATTGGAAGCCGGAGACGAACTTGGGGCTTTCTTGTTGGGTTCGACCGTTGTGATCGTTCTCAACATGGCGGCGCAAGAATTCCTGAAACCCGTCAAGGCAACCGGAAACAATCCGGTCATGCTGGGACGCGCGCTGAATTTACCGAATTGAAATGGAACGACGGAGTCGCATGTGACACTGACGAAAGATGGTCGACGGACAAAGATTGTATGGTCATTTGAGTCGCGCGTTCTCGATGATGCCCGGGCACAGCAGGTTATCACCGAGGACGTCGACGCGCTCAGGCTGGTGCTCAACCGTGCCACGGCAGACCAGTTGCCGCGTTTCATCGACCAGCTTCGCGCTCTTCACGAAAAGGAAAGGGTCGCCGGGGCATCTCCGAAACCACTGCCCTCGATCATGATCGACTTGCAAGAAGGCGCGCGCGCATCCGTCACAGGCCTCACGACGCCGCGTGAAGTTTCCTTCGGGGAATCCATCACACTTGGTGAGTCCGGGACTGGCGCCGCGATCGAAATCCACAGTCGTAAATGGGATGGGTTGTTTCAGGAAAAGGCCTACGTTTACGGCGGATACGGCAACGTGGTGCTGCGCGTGAATTCAGTGAGCGGACGAAAAATGTCTGCGGAAGTCGTTCAGGGCGGGACGATTTACCCTGACATGGATTTGCATGTTCCCTCGACTCGCAGGCCGCCCGCGCTCTCGGAATACAAGACGCCGGAACTTGATGGGCTTCTCAAGAAAGGAATCGATTTCCTTGTCCTTCCCAGCGTGGAGTCGACGGCCGACATATCGGAATTCCGCAAGTTTGTTGCCAAGACAACGGCTGGATCGTCCACGCCGTGGCTGGTGCTCCGTGTGGATACCGTCGTTGTTTATGAAAAACTGGATGAATTGCTCGAGGTGGTGGATGGTGTCCTGATCTCTCGCAAGGACCTCGCCCTGTCAATGAACCCGGCCCAGATTCCGATGGTCACAAAGGAAATCATCCAGCGTTGCAACGATCACGCGAAATTTGTCCTGACCGCGAGCGAGATGCTCGGCAGCATGAGGCGTAACGTCACGCCAACCCGCGCGGAAGTCTCGGACATCGCCAACGCGGTCATTGACGGTACTGACGCGGTCGTATTGTCGGAAGAAGTGGCTCACGGCAAGTTTGCTTCGCAGGCCCTGCAGTTCATGCGCAGAACCATCGCCGACATCGAGAGCAGCAAGACCGCGGAGGAACCGAACTGGGTCAAATTGGCTCCTACGGTATCGACAGAAATGGACGCGGTCGCATTCGCGGCGTATCGCACCGCCCGCCGGGTTCAGGCAAAGGCTATTGTTTGCATCACGAAGGCGGGCAACACTGCCCTTAAATTGGCGTCATTCCGCGCGCCGGTTCCAATCATCGCGGTGACGTTCACGCCGGATGTGTTGCGTAAGTTGTCCGTTGTCCGGGGAGTTGATGGACTTGTCCTCGGTGTGGATCCCAGGATTGACGACGTCCTGCCGGTGGTCAATGACCGGCTGCTTCGCGACAGCTGGCTGCAGAGTGGAGACCGGATTGTGTTCATTTCTGTCACGCTTTCATCCTTGAGCCGCGAGGCGTCGAATCTTTTCACGGTGCAGCAGTTGGCTTGACCTGGCTGGGGCGGGACTTGGAATGTCACAAAAATTCCGGGAAATTGAGCATAAATATCTGGTGGATGAGCGCTTTGACCTGACGGCTTTCGAGGCCGTGGCAAGGCGATTGAAACCAGTGAAATCAAGTCGCCTGACCGTGACGGATACCTACCATGTGGTCGAGGCCATGCCAGGTCACATCGTTCGCCATCGGATCGA
>CAWUNT010000285.1:0-3524 GCA_963923405.1 uncultured bacterium
AACCACCCTCGCGGCAAAGGCTTTCCGGACGCGACAGTCCTGGTTCCCGACATGACGACAACGCCGGAAAGATCGCCAGGCTTACCCTGGGCAAGAGACATCTGACCGAGGCGGTACTTTTGGATCTCCGCGGGAGAAATAACGCGGACCGCGCCGGGAGGGATCCCGATCTTTCCGGTGATCCAAGGCATCCGGGCGATATTTTCGTGACGGGTCACGCACGGAGCGTTGATGTAACTGGCCACGGCAACGGCCATGGCCTGGCCTCCGCGATCCGGCACGAGGGCGACTCCAACCGGAACCTCATAACACCGATGTTTGAAGTTCGCGACCTGACGACGCGCGTCGAGGCTGTCGATGCCGCGCAGTTGCAAAACGCCTAATTTGCGCAAATCCCCGACTTTTTTCGGCATGACGCGATACGCGGATTTTCGCGACAAACCACCAACGCGAACGACTCCTTTTGTCGTTGTGACGCCCGGGGGGCCTTGCCTTGCCGCCTCATGACCGCCACATGTCGCCGCGGCGCGGCGCGGGGCCATCTTGAATCCGATAGCCGCCAATTGATAAGCCCCGGCAATGCGGCGCGCAGGGTCCGGCATGACGAGCATGCCCGCAGGCACGACACCACAGGGGACATCCACATTCAGCGAGGTGCCTTTATCAGCCCCCCCACTGTCTACGGAGGTCACGCTCAGTTCCGAGACCCGGATCCCGTCCAGGTCACCGCGCAGTGGTTCGATGAGTTTCCAGGCGGTCGTGTCCAGAAAAGGCAGTTTGAAATAGCGACGTTCGGGCAAACGCGCGCAGGCTGCCAGGGGGCGCGTCACCATGGCGGCGACCTGGAGTTTCTGGCCCCGGTCCACAAGGACCGCGCCGAGTGGAGTCGCGCCGCATGGCATGTCAAACGCGGCCGTCACAATGTGACCATCTTCCAAGTCCGCGTAAAACAGTTCGGCCAGCGGTAGGATCTGCCAGCGAGTTCGCGGCAATTCATCAGCCGCGAGGCGTGGAGCGAGGGCAATCCAGGTCACACCCGCCCAGAACAGGGGGGCAAAGCCGGTCGCGGCGCGGGATACAAACTTGCTGCGGGCAAAAAAATGAAGCAAAACCATTGCCTCCGGAACTGGCAGATTTGCTTAAAAAATCATCAAAGTCCGGGGGTTTTTATTAGAATTTTATTAAAAACTCAACTTTTATATGATTCCCGATCCAAATTGGATGGTTGCGCACGGTCCCCCAGTTTGATAACACTGCATGACTTTTTTGAGGAACAGGGGCCGCAAGGTCGGAACCTGCTGAATTCATAGTAGAAAATCGAGAGTCCCATGAAACGCACTTTTCAACCGCACAACACCCGTCGTCTGAGAACCCATGGCTTCCGCGCCCGCATGGAAACCCCAGGCGGCCGTAACGTCCTCCGCTCGCGCCGCGCCAAGGGCCGCAAGCGCATCGCTGTGACGGCTTACAAGAAGTAATTTTGTCGCTCCAGGCTGGTTCATTTCCCAAAACACGGCGACTGCTGACCAAAACTGACTTTGACCGGACTTTCGATCAAGGCAGCAAGGTCGTTACAAAGTTGTTCGTCGTGATCGCTGCAAAAACGCCTGCAACTGACTCCGCCGCTGCTTCTGCTGAGAAACCTGACCAGACTTTTGCCCGGTCCCAAGATCGCATCGGTCTGGTTGTCTCGCGAAAAGTCGGCAACTCCGTTGTCCGCAACCGGGTCAAACGACTTCTCCGCGAAAGCTTCCGCAAATCGGAAGGACGCGGACTGGATGTGGTGGTGATTGCGCGACCGGCTGCGGCCGAAGCGAGTTTCGAGGAAGTGGATGAAGACCTGGGGCTTGCGATCAGTAAACTGCGCGGCAGGCACTTCCCGGGAAAAGAAACGTGATCAACTCCGCGATCAAATTTGCCCTGAAGTCCTCATTGAAGATTTACCAGACGGTCATTTCGCCTGCGATCACCGTTATCTCCGGACCGCGATGTCGCTTTTTCCCGACTTGTTCAGATTACGCGGTCGCGTGCGTCGACAAATATCCGCTTACCATCGCCATTTCCAAAACATCCGGACGCCTGATGCGCTGTCATCCGTGGCATCCTGGGGGAGTTGACCTGCCATGAACCAAATGTTGCCTGAGGATCCGACAAGGGAAGTCGACCGTACGCGTTCAATCATGGCGATCGTGCTGTGTGTGCTGCTCTATGTCGGTTACACCGAGTACATGCGGGCGAAATACCCGGATTACATGAAGCCACGGGACACGGCAGGCGAGACGACCCCTGCGAAAGACGGCCCCACGGACGGCAATGTCGCGACAACCCAGCCTGCGGGCGAAACCGCGCAATCCCCCGGCGCGGCGACAGCCGGGGCCCCAGCGGGCGCGATGGCGCCGGTCGTGAAATCGATCGACCCGTCCCAACTTGTTTTCGAATCGGATGATTTCAAGGTCACTCTGGACCAGACCCGTTCCGCGATTGCTTCCGTGCGCCTGAAAAAGTTCACCGACCGGATCGGCGAGGGCGCGCAGCCTGTGGAAGTCCTCGACAGTCCGATGGTCGTGCAGGGTGTGGTCGCCCCGGGCGACGGCAACAATCCGCAAATCCAAACCGGCGTATGGTCCGCAAACCGGTCAGACAACAAAGTGACGTTCACCCGTGACGACGGCAACTGGCGGGTAGAGCAGGAATTTGAGCAACGTCCGGACAATTACAACATCACCGCGAAGATCAAGTTCACCAATATCTCAGCACAGCCCCAGCCACTGACTGGGGGAACACTGGTTTCGCAAACGATTTCAACCGCCGTCGCCGGCGCCAGCAGCCTCTTGCCCGGCAGTCCGACGGAAAAACCGCGGATCGTCGCTCACATCCGCGACTCGGACGAGTTCGTGTTCACGGAAAAGTTCTGTGACGACGGCGGGTCGAAGGAACTTTCCGCCAAAAACCAGGAAGTGCGTTTCTTCGGCTTTGATCGCCACTATTTCCTGGCTGCCTTCATGCCGGCTGTCACAAAGACCAATTTGACGACATGGATTGGCGGAACCCAGCCGGCCTCAAAGACCCACTGTCCGGTATCGATCCTCCTGAAACAGGACTTCGGCACGGTGAATCCAGGCGCCATGGTCTCCATGGACCTCGATGGTTTCATCGGCCCCAAGGTTTCCGAGTACATGAAGAAGCGCAGCGTTTACCTGCCCGACACGCTGGACCGTGGATGGTTCGACGCGCTCGCGGAACCGTTGCTCCTCGCCATCAAAGGTTTCGAGAGCGTCCTCAAGAACTACGGACTTGCGATCATCCTGCTGACCGTACTTCTGAAGGTGTTGTTCTATCCGCTCACGAAAAAAGCCGCCGAATCGGCGCACAAGATGAAGAAGTTCAACCCCGAGATGCAGCGAATCCGCGAGCGTTACAAGGACGATCCACGCACGCAGCAGCAAGAAGTCATGCGATTCATGGCGGCGCACAAATTGAATCCGATGCAGGGCTGCCTTCCGATCCTGCCGCAGATCCCGGTG
>CAWUNT010000286.1:0-3514 GCA_963923405.1 uncultured bacterium
TTCGGGCTCCGCCCTCAGGATGACGCCCCGTCATTCTGAGCCGAAGGCGAAGAATCCTCTCCCCGTCATTCTGAGCCGAAGGCGAAGAATTCTCTCCCCGTCATTCTGAGGGCGGAGCCCGAAGAATCTTCTCTTCACCCGATGAAACCCCGCACGACCTCAATATCAATATGGTCCACAAAGGACTCACCGTAGAACGCGCGCACGATCGTTCCGTCCTCGTCGATCAGAAAGTGCGATGGCAACTGACCGAACTTCCCGTCGATGGAGTCCTGGCGGAAATTCCTCATCGCCGCCTTGGCCAGGGTCCATACTGTTGCCGGCGTGAACCCGGCCAGGCTGCTCTGGCGCGTTTTGAAAGCCCGGTAAAGTTTCCGTTCCTTGTCGGCGATCATGGGAATTCCCGCGGCACGCAGCATGTCCGACGTCGCGCCACACTTCGCGTTGTTGAATTCCTCCGGCGTTGACTCATATACCGCGACGACAGAGACCTGACGTTCCCTTGCCCGCTCGATCACTTCCTTCAGGCTGTCAAGATGCAGCGCGCAAAGAGGGCAAGTCGCGTAGCGGTAGAAGATCAGCCAGGCTTTTCTGCCGCGCAACTTATCCGCGTTGAATTCCGTTCCGTCGCTGCGGATTCCAGACACCTCCGGAGCGATGTCTCCCGCCGCGAGTGGTGTCGCCGCGATTCCCGTCCCGTCATTGAAGCTTCGCAGAAATTTATCCGCGATGACTTCCAGTTCCTTGAATTCGTCATTCTGGCGCAATTTGAACTGGCGCCTCTTGCCTGTGATGACGTCGCTCAGGAAGTTCTCGAATGCCCGCACGGGACCCACGATCTGATGGCTCAAGTGAATTCCGGTGACAAAAAGCCCGACAAAAAACGCGGCGCTGACGCCTGCGTAAATCGCGATGAAACTGCGGACAAGTTCCCTTGCCGCGTCAAACGACAATCCCTGGATCTGCGCGACGAGCAAAGTCACGTACGTATATGAAACCGCGCCCGAGATGAGGCCAAAGCACATGCCCGCGACCAACAATTTCAGGCAATATTGAGTCTGGAATTTCGGGTCGATCCATTTGCGCCCGCGGCGCTGCTCGACCGGATAAAGCAATTTTCCGTTTGCGATCCATGCCCCCAGCGCAACCGACAAGCCGAACCATTGCAGCGCGTCAGCGACATTGAAAATGCCCGTTTGCCACATCCCGGCGTGGATTTGCATGAAATCGACAACATACCCGCGCGTGATCCGGTCAAGGACGTTGCTGATCATGGATCCGGCAAGGATGCTGATCCCGCAACGCAACACGGGTGAATAGATCGGCAAGAAATACTGTGTGACCAGCAGTGTGAACAGAAGCAGCCCACCGAGGCTGGACGGCAGGACCACCGTGTAGATCTTGTCCAGTTCCTTGAGGGAGCCCAGGGCGAATCCCTCGTTGGCGAAAAAGAAAAAAGACATTGGCCCGAAATCAACAGGGTTCACGATCTGGACCGCGAGCTGTTTCGTCACCTGATCGACCACGATCGCTGCCAGGAATGGCAGGATGATGATCAGAACCCAGTCCTTTGGTTTCAGCATTTTTTGACCATCCTGTGTCTGGGGACCTATGGCGATTTCGCCGTGCTGATCTGGCTTTGGCGCCGTTCGCCCAGGGCACCCGCGCTCCTTGACTCGATCGCGGCCACAATCTTGTCGCGGTTCAAATACAGACTGCGATCCTGCGCGAAACTGACCATCAACATGCCTTGGTAGAGGATCGCCGTCGCGACAACTCCGGTGGCGACTTTCTTCTGTCGCGCGGAATCCATCAAATGTCGCATTCCCGCGATTGCCGCGAATGCCGCGACGGGGAACAGGATGAAAAAGTTGCGGGCTGTTGGCGGTCGTGATGACATCATGAAAATCACGCTGATCCAGGCAAGGCTCAGGCCCACCATCCACCTCAAGAGTGACTGGTTGGTCCGCGCGAAGACGCCGCCGAGGATCACGAATGGCTGGATGATCCCGACCAGCGCAAGTCCGGCCGCAAAGGGCAGCAGCCAGGGGCGGTCCATCAGGAAGGGCAACCTGTCACGACCCACATCGGTCAGGAAGCGCGGGACTTCGTAAGCCCCAAAAGAAGTGAATCGCGCGATGATGGTCATGGGTTCAGCGAAGTTCCCGGTGTTGAGGCCGGAGTTGCCTGCCATGGGCGCCAGGATTGTGCCCGGCCCGAACGCGACCACGGTCGGCACCAGCAGCAGCGCCGGGATCAATGCCCCGGTCGCGCACCAGGCAGGTTGACGCCATGTGCGCCGCGCGTCGGTCAGCAACCAGGCCGCGCCAACGAACGGCAGGAGCAAGGGCCATGACAAATGAAGCTGCATGCTCCATGTCAGTGCGAAACCCATGAGAAACCATGAGATTGATTCACGACGCGCGCCGAAAATTCCGGTGCGGAACCCGGGAATGATTTCAAAACATCCGGTGAAAAACAGGCAACTCGAGAACAAAAGGTATCCCGGGTTGTAAAGGTGCGTCGAGATGTTCATGGTCCAGGGGAGGGTCATCAGCCAGGCATAAATCAAAAGCGGCGGGAGTTCCTTGAATCGGAGGGTCAGCCAGCGTCCGAAAACCAGGAGCCCGCCGAAAGACAAGAGGTTCAACAAGACGTACGGCGATTCCGGGCGGTTCCAGATGAACAGTGGGCCGCCGACAAGGATCGATTGCAAGGCTCCCGCGATTTGCTGGTTTGTATGAACCACGTCAGGCCCGAAGTAAGGCCACACGCGCGAAGCGTAGAAATCGAGGCCAAGCAGGAAGATCTGGAGCTCATCATCCTTCCAGAAATACATGCTGAGCCCGTAGGCCAGACGCAGCGCGAAAAGCCCCGCCAACGCGGCCCAAAAAACCGATGCCCCGCGGTCACGGAACATTTCGACTCCCTGATTACAGTCCCGCGTCCCGCAAGGCCTGAACTGCGGCCTCCTGATCCGGCGTCAGCTGGCGCGGAACGTCAATCTCGAGGATTGCGTACAAATCGCCGCGCGTCGAGCTTTTTCCCGGATGCGGGAAGCCGAGTCCTTTCAAGCGAAGTTTTGTCCCGGGTTGAACGCCGGCCGGTACTTTCACCGTCTTCGCGCCCTCGGGCGTCTCGACACTGGCACTGCCGCCGAGAAATGCCTCCGATGGCTTGATCTTCACTTTGACGTGGATGTCGTCCGCGACCCGCTCAAATTGCGGATGCGGACTGATTTGAATGATGACATGCGCGTCGCCCGCGGGGCCGCCGTATGGAGAATCGGCACCCTTCCCAGGGACGCGCAACTTGCCGCCGTCTTTGACGCCGGCGGGAACTTTCAAACGGAAATCGCGCTTGGTGCCGTCGCCGAGGCGAAAGCTGACCTGACGCTCGCAACCGCGCCACGCGTCAAGAAACGAGATCTGCAGAGGGTATTCAACATCCTGGCCGGCAGGAGTCCCGCCGCCGAAACCGCCGCCGGGGCCACCACCAAATCCCCCTCCAAAGG
>CAWUNT010000287.1:0-3507 GCA_963923405.1 uncultured bacterium
CGTAGCGTCTCGTGGGCTCGGAGATGTGTATAAGAGACAGGGGTTGCCGTTGCTGCTGATGGCGAGGGCTTGAAACGCGAGGCGCGGCGGGTTGGGCGACGTCGCGAGCGGGACGAACCAGCGCGTGTCAATCGTTGAGGTGTTGTACTGGTGGTCGCTGCCGAGGGCGCGCAGGCGGGCGGTGGTGCTGGCCTCGATGAAGGATCCGCGGACGGGATCCTGGTAGTCGTCGCGCGTGTCGCGGCGCATCAAGATGCCTGCGCCGGAGAGGGCGAAAGGGTCGATACCGCGGATGGGGTTGTCGTTCTGGTCGGCGCGGCGATCCAGGAATCCGCCCGGTTTCAGGTGGTCGACGCGTTCGTGGTAGAGCGTCGCCTGGGTGCCGATGTAAAAGCGCGGATTGACCTCGTGCAGGTACCGGGCATTGGTCTCCCAGGCCCAGGAGATGTACTTCTCCTCGTCGCGGACGCGGGTGTTGTTGCCGACGCCGAAGAATGAGTCCGGATATTTTTGCGCCATGACGGAGAGGGTGATGAGGTCGCGGTCGTCGTTGACGTAGCGTTCGAGCGAGCTGCGCAGGATGAATTGTTTTTTCTCGGTATAGATGGCCCCGATGCGCAGGGCGTTGGCCTTGGAGCCTTGGTCGCTCTCGATCGGGTGGTCGAGGATGAACAGGCCGGCGCCGCCGCCGAAACCGGTCTCGGGCGTGCTGAAGACGCCGGGGAGGACGAGGATTTCGGGTGTTTTTGGCTCTGGGGCCGCGGCAGCGGCGGGAGACGCGAGGGTCGCGATGTCGGGCAGCAAAAATGTGACGGCGGCAGACAGGGCCAGGGATTTCAGCCGCATGTCAGTAAGCGCGCCGCGCCGTGACGCGCGGGGCTCCGGTTTTCGGGTTCACGGACACGACCATGTCGATGGCGCGGCAACAGACCTGGCAGTCCTCGGTGTAGGACTGGGCGCCGGCGGAGACATCGACAAATGTTGTAAACCATTCTCCGCAGAACGGGCATTGCACTTCGACTGGTTCTTCCACGTTCCTGTCCCTTGTGATCTGCGATATTCTAATTGGCGATATCGTATCATCCGCAAGCGAACGGATCAGGAGTATTTATGGATTTTTTCGACGCGGTCATGCGCAGGCGCAGCATTCGCAGGTTCACGGATGAGGGCGTGCCGGATGCCGTTGTGGACAAGGCTCTTGACGCGGCGGTGTGGGCGCCGAATTCGTCCAACGTCCAGACGTGGAATTTCTACTGGGTGAAGGACCCGGCGAAACTTGTGGACATGGCAACGGCGTGCCTCAATCAATCCGCGGCGCGCACGGCGCGGCACCTGGTTGTCGTGACGGCGAATCCGCGTCTGTGGCAGAGGTCATTGCCTCTGTTGCAGGAATGGACGGACAAGGCGAACGCGCCGCGTGCGGTGCGGACATATTACGAGAAGTTGATCCCGCTGACGTACCGTTGGGGATGGTTCAACGTGGTTGGCCTGTTCAAGTGGGCGAGTTTCAACATTGCGGGCATGTTCCGTGCGGTGCCGCGCGGGCCGGCCTTCCGGCGAGACCTGGAAGAAGTCGCGATCAAGTCGGCGGCATTGGCGTCGGAAAATTTCGTGCTGGCCGTCGCGGCGCAGGACTTCGATACGTGCATGATGGAAGGTTTCGATGAAGTGCGCGTGCGGCGGGTCCTGGGGCTCAGTTGGCGCGAGCGCGTCGTGATGGTGATCGCCGTCGGCAAGGCGGCGAAACCCGGGACGTGGGGGCCGCCTTTCCGGATTCCGCGCGAGATGGTTGTACACAAGGTTTGACGGTTATTGCCAGATGGGGTCGTCGGGAGTCGGGACGGCGGTCGCGTCGAAGACGAACCCTTTCGCGATGCCCATCATGGTGAAATCCGGGAACGATTTGATTTCGTGATCGCCGAGAGGGTTGCGGCCCCCGTTCCACGATGATTCCAGGTGGCGGACCAGCGCGTCGGGATCATAAAAATTCACGGCGAAGTGCGGTTCGGTCTCGCGTGCCCAGCGCAGGGGGCGAATCGGACGCAGCAACGCCGCCAGCGGTACGAAGTGCCCCGTCATCGGCCCGCCCGTCAGGAACTCGGGCGCGCGCCGTGTCTTGTTCCACCGTGAGCGCAAATGATCCGTGTGCAGGCCGGCCAGGTCGAGGAAACTCGCGGCAAAGGCGGTGCAGCCAGCGCCCTCGCCGTGGCGCGGACGGTTGGGCAGACCGTAGAAACGGTCATGGCCGCGTGCCTGGTATTCGGTCGCGTAGTCCGCGAGGCGGGCGCAGGTCGGGGACGAAATCTGGAATTGCAGGAAGTTGACGGTGCCGTTGTCGAGGCGATTTTGAAGGTCGCGCGACACTTCTTCCTGCGACTCAAGGCGTCCCGGTACTGTCGCGAAGAGGATTCCGAGTCCATAACCTTCTTCTTTGAGCAGGCGCATCGTTGGATCGTCCTCGCCAGAGGTCATTCCCGTGAGGATCTCGAAGTCGCGGTCGTCGCCCTCTGACGTCGCGCAACGGACGTGGACATTGGCATGGCCGATCTTGTGGGTTTGTCCCGACAACTGGTTGCGGGCGGCGGACCAGGTGAGTGATTTCGGGGTCGACCAGTCAATTCCGCGCGGAGACGGGATCGCGTAGATCGTGAGGGATCCGGCGAGAGCCGGCGTGCCAGCCAAGAATGCCAACCAAAAAGAGACGATTCGTGATCGCATGACTACTCCTGCCATATCAGTTCGATGATGGACTCGACGTCCGGGTGAAGGCTCTTGTGCACAGGGCACGTGTGGGCCGCGCGTTCCAGTTTCTCGCGGTCGACCGGGGAAATCTTGGTCGTGACGGATTTGGGGATGGTGATCCTCGCGGTAAGTTTGCCAATTCGCCGCGTCGGAGCCGTCACCATGTCCTTGGTGCATTCGGCGTGCATGCCCGTGAGGTCGATGTTCAGGCGTTGGGCAAGGATTCCCATGGTCGTCATGACGCAGGCGCCAAGGGCCGTCGCGACAAGGTCCGTCGGCGAGAACGCCTCGCCCTTGCCGTGGTTGTCGACCGGGGCGTCGGTGACCAGTTCGTTGCCCGATGGGCCGTGCTTTGATTTGCAGCGGAGCCCACCCAGGTAATCCGCGGAAATGTGAACGGTCATGGGACTGGACTCCTTTTCAGCGCCGCGTATCATCACGCCGCGTGGATCTGCGGCAATATACTGGCCTTAACCATAAATTTAAAGAACCTTAAGCGGCCCTTACCATCGGTCTGTTCTGATGGTCGCATGGATATATTCGCCACGGTTTTCAGGGAGTTGAAGATCTTGCCGGAGCGCCGCGCCGACGCGCGCATGATCCGGTTCCGCATTGTTTCCCGGCCGGGGGGCGTGCGTGTCGATTTCATCGAGGAGATCGACGATCCTTCAAGATTCAATCCCCGGTCCAATCCAGTGATTTTTGTGCACGGTGTAGATTACGCCGACGACCGCGAGGCCGTCAGCGATTTCATACTGCCTTTGG
>CAWUNT010000288.1:0-3500 GCA_963923405.1 uncultured bacterium
GCCCACGTCCATCCCTTGCTGAGCGCGTGCGCGTAGACGAATGTCTTGAACGCGGACCCGGGCTGGCGCCGCGCTGACATTGCCCGGTTGAACTGGGACATTGTGTAATCCCGGCCACCGACCATCGCGAGGATCGCGCCGGTCGTCGTATCCACGGCGATCAATGCCGCCTCGAGGCGTCCCTCGGCCTCGAACCTGTGAAAATTCCGGCTGGCGTTGCGGATGGCGAGTGCGGCCATGTTCTGCAGGGACGGATCCAAAGTCGTTCTGATCACGAGGCCTTCACCGCGGATGTCGCGCCCCGTGATGGTGGTGGCTTCCTCGCGGATGTGGTCGAGGAACCAGGGAGCCAGGGCCGTGCGGCTGTCGCTGGACCAGGGTTTGTAGCGCAACGGCTGTTCCAGCATTTTATTTCGTGTCGCAAGGTCGATGTAACCGCTGTGGTGAAGAGCCTCGATCACTTGCTTTTGCCGGGCTCGCGCCCGTTCCGGATGGCGCAGCGGGTTGTAAGCCGAAGGCGACTGGAACAGGCCCGCGAGGAGGGCGCTCTCATGTGGCTGTAGTTCCGCGAGACTCTTGCTGAAATAGCGTTTCGCGGCGGCCGCGACCCCGTAGGAGCCGCTGCCAAGGAACATCTCGTTCGCGTATAACTCCATGATGCGTTGCTTGCTGATCAATCGCTCGAGCTTCATGGCCAGGAAAATCTCGCGGGCCTTGCGCGCGAACGTTCTCTCGTTGCCGAGGATGAATGACTTCACGAGCTGCTGGCTGATGGTGCTGGCGCCCTGCCGCGTGCGGCCGCCCGCGAGGTTCGCCGTGGCGGCGCGGACAATGCCCTTCGGGTCAAACCCGATGTGGGTCCAGAAGTTGCGGTCTTCAATGGCGACGATGGAGTTGACCAGTTCCCGCGGCAATTCTGAGTAGGGCACGAACTGCCGGTCGACTTCGTAGAACTCGCCGATCTTGCTGGCGTCGCGTCCGAGTACGATGGTGTTGGATCTCGTCTGGTGGCTGGTGATCTTCTCGATCAAATGGTCATCTGGCTCGAAGACTCCCGCGTTCTTCAGGAAAAAAAACGCGCCGCCACCTGCGACCACGACCATCAGTGTGACGGCGAAGCCTGCGATCGCGAGCAACCGGATCCAAATGACCCTGTGATTGTAGGGGTTCATAAACATTATTTTAACCCGGAAGCATGTCGATGTGGTGGCTGGCGCGCCAACGCCCGGAAACCACGAGGGAAACGGCTGACGGTTTCGATTCGTTATAAAGGCCGCGTTCCCGGCAACCGAAACCCCGGCACCCCGTATCGCCGGGTTGTTGTTTGGTTTGATGGTTTTTCGGGAGGCAGGGACTTGGGCGCAGAGGCGATCATCCTGAAGATCGATGGATCACCGGTGATGTCCGGTGGAGATGCGCTGGCCGCTCTTTCCCGCGCGGCGATGTCCTGTCCTGAGGCGATACTCGTTCAGGTTGATTCCGTCGAGGCCGCCGGCGATTGGTTCGGTCGCGTCAAGGCATGGCGTGCGTCGATCGATCCCGCGGTCGCGCAGCCAGCCGTCATTCTGCACGTTTCCGGGGAGCAGGCCGGCGCGGAAGGCGGCCGCGCTGGCACGGATCTGTCTGACCTGATGCTGCGTGGTCTGGACGCGGGTGTCGATGACGTCGTCATCGCGGCGCGTTCTTCGCAGGAACTCGACATGCGCGTCGCGCATGCCTTGCGATTTCGCGCGATGACGCGACAACTTCGCGCGCGAAATACGGAACTGGCGCGGTTGAATGATCATGACGATCTCACTGGATTGCTGAACATGAGAGCCTTTCGTCCGCGCCTCGGCAAGATGTTATGCGGGAGTGAGGACGAAATCCGCGGCACCGCGGTGGTGATGATGGACGTTGACTGGTTCAAGCTGGTCAATGACCGCAACAATCATCTTGTTGGCAGTGACGTGTTGCGTTCGATCGGTGACGTCGTCCGTGAATGGGCGAAGGAATCTGGATTTGACGGCTCCGGCACCTCCATCATGAAACCCTTTGTCGCGGCGCGCTATGGCGGTGATGAGTTCGCCATGGCTTTCGCGGCAGAGTCATCGACAGGGGCACTTCTGATGGTGGACCGGTTGCGCAGGATGATCTCGCAGCAGGTTTTCCTGTCTCATGGCAAGGTGGTCCGGGTAACCGCCAGTTTTGGTGTCAGCTGGCGAGCGCCTGGTACGTCTGTGGATTTGACACGCGCCCTGTCCGCCGCGGACGCGATGCTTTACCGCAGCAAGGAGTTCGGACGCAACCTTGTGTCAGTCATGGACTTAAGGGATCCGGTTGATCTTGACCATGTTGGTCGGTCGCACCTGATTGATCGGAATGCCAGCCGTGATGACAACCGTCTCGCCGGAGTTGACGAGTCCGAGGTTCTTCAAAAGGTTGGGTAGATCCGCCAGCAACACGTCCGTGTTGTAGAAGAGCGGACTTTGCAACCCGTAAACACCCCAGACAATGGCCAGTTTTTCGATGACGTCACGACGCGGACTGATGGCGAGGATCGGTGTCCTTGGGCGCCACCGGGCCATCAGGCGCGCGATGGACCCGGTCAGGGTCAGGCAGACGATGAGCTTCGCTTCGATCGCGTCAGCGGCTTCGCATGCCGCGCGGGCAATGGCCTCGTGTTCTTCCCAGCGGACGTCACCCGCGTCCAGGTCCATGGCGTAACGGACCGGGCGCCGGAATGTCCACTGCTCGACTTCGTCGATGATGGCTGCCATCGTCTGGACGCATTCCACGGGGAATTTGCCGCTGGCAACTTCGCCTGACAGCATCAGGCAGTCGGCACCGTCCAGGACGCCGTTGGCGACATCTGCGATCTCGGCCAGGGTGGCGCGTGGATTCTCGATCATCGATTCCAGCATCTGTGTGGCGATGATGGTCGGCTTTGCCTCGGCGGCGGCCGCGGCCAGAATCTGGCGCTGGAATCCAGGCACGCGTTCCACGTTGGCCTCGACGCCAAGGTCACCCCTGGCGACCATCAGTCCATCGGCAGCGCGCGCGATTTGACGGATTTCCAGGATCGCCGAAGTCTTCTCGATCTTGGCGATCACGGGAATGTCCGCGCCGAGGGCCTTGATCATTTTCTTGATCAGGTGGATGTCATTCTCTGACTGCACAAATGAAAGCGCGACAAAATCCACGCCGAGGCTGATGCCGAACAGCAAGTCACGGCTGTCTTTCTCGGTCATCGCTGGCAGGGACAGGCGTGAGTCCGGGAAGTTTACGCCCTTGCGGCTCTTCAGCAGGCCACCTTCGTTCGCGGTTACGCGGACGTTCTCGCCGGAGATTTCGTCGATGCGGAAGACCAGCAATCCATCGTCCATCATTACCCGGTGGCCGACGGAGACGTCTTTCACAAGTTCGCGGTAATCGATGGGAATGACTTCTTGAGTGGTTTGTTCCGAACCGAACGACAGTGTGTAGGACTTGCCGCCTGTGATGGTCATGGCGCCGTCAAT
>CAWUNT010000289.1:0-3479 GCA_963923405.1 uncultured bacterium
GCAAGCAGATCGAGGACCTCCGCAAGCGCTCCGCCAAGAAAAAACCTCTGGGCGATGGAGTTGCCGCTGGCAAGGGCCATGCCGTCAAGATCCGCCTGAAGGCGTTCCGCGAGGACGGCACCGAGATCAAGGGCCTGCCGACGGACGACATCGACTCGACTTTGGGCGACAGCCAGCTGGTGCCGGAACTCGAGCAGACGATCCACGGCATGAAGGTTGGCGAGACCCGCGAAACAACGGTCAAGTTGCCGGATGATTTCGCGGACAAGACGATGGCCGGAAAAGGCCTGAAGTACCAGATCACACTTTCTGAAGTGGCTGAACTGCAACTTCCCGCGGCCGACGACGAGCTCGCCAAGGACTTCGAATTCGAGAGCCTCGACAAGCTGAAGGAAAACATCCGCGAGCGCATGACCACACAGATGGCCGCGCAGCGCCGCAACGCCCTGGAGGAAAAAGTCCTCGACAAGCTCCTCGAGAAGGCGCCGTTTGAAGTTCCGCCCAGCCTCGTCGATGAGGCGATCGACGGCATGATCAAGGAACGCTTTGCCGGCCTGGAAGGCCCGGAACTGAAGAAGGCGCTGTTCGACGAGAACCTCCGCAAGGAGATGCGTCCGGTGGCGCGCCGCCGCACCCAGAACAGCCTCATGCTGGTGAAGATCGCGCAGAACGAGAAGATCGAAGTCACGGTTGACGACGTCAAGAACTACATCCAGCGTCAGTACGGCGCGGCCGCCAGCCGGACCGACACCAACATTGACTCCCTGGTGAAACTGCTTGGCGACCGCGTGAAGCAATCGCTTCTTTTCGAGAAGACCCTCGATCTGCTTATTAATTCAGCAGCAGTGAAAGACCTGCCCGCAAAATTGTAAAACCGGCAAAGATTTATAAATTTGGCAAGTTTTCCGAGAGGCCCGTGACCCCTGGCATCAGGTGTCACGGGCTTTTTCTTGCACATTTCCTGTAAAGACCTAAAGGCGGCCTGATCCGGGTCGATAGGTTACGCGGGCCTTGTCAGCCCGAAGTCGCTGAATTAACGTAAGGATTCCGTCCGGTTCTGTTCTGCTCACTCTAAACGGGGATCGATCATGCCACTAGTTCCAATTGTCATCGAACAAACAAACCGCGGTGAACGCTCCTACGACATCTACTCACGACTCCTGAAAGACCGGATCATTTTCCTCGGAACTCCTGTCTTCGACGAGATCGCGAACATCATCATCGCCCAGCTGCTGTTCCTTGAGAGCTCGGACCCGGACAAGGACATCCACTTCTACATCAACTCCCCGGGCGGCTCCGTCACGGCGGGACTCGCGATCTACGACACGATGCGCATGGTGCGCCCGGACGTGAGGACGTATTGCATCGGCCAGTGCGCGTCGATGGGCGCGTGGCTGCTGGCGGCGGGAGCAAAGGGCAAGCGCTATGCCCTTCCGAACTCGCGGATCATGATCCACCAGCCTCTGGGCGGCGCGACGGGCCAGGCGACGGACATCGAGATCCAGGCCCAGGAAATCATCAAATTGAAATCGAAAATGACGCAGATCCTCTCGGATCACACAGGCCGCCCGACGGCGCAAATCCTGGATGACATTGACCGCGACTACTTCATGTCCGCGGAAGAGGCCAAGGCTTACGGGATCGTCGACGAGATTGTCAGCGGATCGGACAAGGCAAAGAAGTAAACAACGGAGAAGCGACACATGGCGGCCAAGGATTCAGGACTCCAGTGCAGTTTTTGTGGCAAGAGCCAGCGTGAAGTCAAAAAACTGATCGCGGGTCCAAACGTTTATATTTGCGATGAGTGCATCCAGCTTTGCAACGACATCATCGCCGAGGAAGTCGAGAAGGACGAGATCCTGAATCCGTCGGGCAAGGTCCCGACGCCGAAGGAGATCAAGAAGATCCTCGACGATTACGTGATCGGCCAGGACGCGGCGAAAAAGACGCTCGCGGTTGCCGTTCACAACCACTACAAGCGCCTCGAGTCCAACAAGGGCGCCAAGGGTACGGACGAAGTCGAGCTCTCGAAGTCGAACATCCTCCTGATCGGCCCGACCGGTTCAGGGAAGACGCTGCTGGCGCAGACCCTGGCGCGCATCCTGAACGTCCCGTTCACGATCTCCGACGCGACCAACCTGACGGAAGCCGGCTACGTCGGTGAGGACGTCGAGAACATCATCCTCAACTTGCTGCAGGCGGCGGATTACGATGTCGAACTGGCGCAGCGCGGCATCGGTTACATCGACGAGATCGACAAGATCGCGCGCAAGGGCGAGAACCCGTCCATCACGCGCGACGTGTCCGGCGAAGGCGTGCAGCAGGCTCTGCTGAAAATCATCGAAGGCACGATCGCCAACGTCCCGCCGCGCGGTGGCCGCAAGCACCCGCAGCAGGAATTCCTGCAGGTGGACACGACCAATATCCTGTTTGTTTGCGGGGGCGCGTTCGCGGGCCTCGAGGAAATCATCGCGTCACGCATCGAGGTTTCCGCCCTCGGTTTCGGCGCGACGATCCATTCGAAGACGCAACGCGACGTCACCAAACTGTTGGCTCAGGTGCGCACCGAGGACCTGATGAAGTTCGGCCTCATTCCGGAATTCATCGGCCGTCTGCCGGTGGTCTGCGCCCTCGGCCAGTTGGATGAAGCAGCGCTGCTGGACATCCTGACGCAGCCGAAGAACGCGATCGTGAAGCAGTTCAGGAAACTGTTCAGCTTCGAGAACGTGGAGTTGAAGTTCACCGACGGCGCGTTGCGCGCGGTCGTGCAGGAGGCACTGAAGCGCAAGACTGGTGCCCGCGGCCTTCGTGCCATTCTCGAAGGCGCGATGCTCGAGGTGATGTACGACATGCCGGGTCAGGAAGGCCTGAAGGAAGTCGTGATCACCGAGGAGACGATCGTTGAGAAGGGCGAGCCGATCCTTGTTTTCCAGACGGATGAGGAACGGGCCGCCGCGGCGACCAAGGAACAACCGCAGCGCGAGTTCGGGACAGGGCCGACGAAATAGCCCGCGGATTGATCAGCCTAAAAACTAAACACCGGTGCGGCAAACCCGCGCCGGTGTTGTGTTTTAAGGACGGCAAAGATGTCACTGCCCATATTTCACATTTCGTGCAATTGGTTCGATAATAGAAGTGTGAGAGTTGGCTGGACTGATTGGTAAATTGGCTCTAAGCTGGAATGAAAACAAGTACTTAACGTACAAAATGCCTTGCGGCGGGGGTGACCTGTGAGCAGCACCAAAGACCCAAACGCATCAAAACCGGCGGAATCAACGGGATCTCACGAGACGATGCAGATTCCCCTTCTGCCTTTGAGAGACATCCTCGTCTTCCCCGCGACTGTCGTTCCGTTGTTTGTCGGGCGCGACAAGTCGATTGCCGCGCTTGAGCAAGCGATGGCCGGCAACAAGGAAATCCTCCTCGCGGCCCAGATCAAGGCCAAGACGAATGACCCTGCCGCCGAGGACATTTACAAG
>CAWUNT010000290.1:0-3473 GCA_963923405.1 uncultured bacterium
GCGCGGTAGCGCGAGTATTCCGGATCGAAAACAATCTTGGCAGAGGCGTACGTGCGGGGCCCAAGATGCGCGTCGTCCTTTATCGCAGCGCACAGCGCTTCCGCGAATGCGGTGGCCGATGCTTCGTCGGCGAACGCGCTTGGGCCAATGTTGTCATTCCGCACGATGTACTCAACCACTTCTTTGGCACGGCGGCGCGATGCCATGTCAAGGAGCTCGTGATACCGGTTGAGTTTGGTCAACAGACCTTGCATGGTCGGGCGATCGATAACCTTCCCCGTGGAATCCTTGATTTCGAGGCTGGTCATTCCAGCTTCGCTCAAGAATTCCGTGAGAGCATTGCTGTCCTTCAGGTAACGCTCAATCTTGCCCTTCTTGTATTTGTAGAGCGGAGGCTGGGCGATATAGAGGTATCCGCGCTCGATGATCTGGGGCATCTGCCGGAAAAAGAAAGTCAAAAGCAATGTCCTGATGTGAGCACCGTCAACGTCGGCGTCCGTCATCAGGATGATCTTGTGGTAGCGAAGCTTGGTAATGTCAAAATCGTCCTTGCCAATGCCAGTACCCATGGCTTGGATCAGCAATTTGATTTCCTGAGACGAGAGCATCTTGTCAAAGCGCGCTTTCTCGACGTTCAGGATTTTACCGCGCAAAGGCAGCACTGCCTGTGTCCTGCGTTCCCGCGCCTGCTTTGCCGAACCACCTGCCGAGTCACCCTCGACAAGGAACAGCTCGCATTCCGCGGGATCCTTCTCCTGACAATCCGCCATCTTTCCCGGAAGACCCGCAAAATCAAGGGCGCCTTTGCGGCGCGTTAATTCGCGAGCTTTCTTGGCAGCGATGCGCGCCCTGGCGGCATCAATGATCTTCTGCACAACACGACGACCCACTTCTGGATTCTCATCGAAGTAGGTGGTCAACTTCTCGGTAACAAGTTGCTCCACCCACGGACGAACTTCGGTGTTTCCGAGTTTGGTCTTGGTCTGCCCCTGAAACTCCGGGTTCTTGACCCGGATCGAAATGACGCCGGTCAGACCTTCCCGGATGTCATCACCAGTGATCCCTTCTTTGAAGGTCTTGAAGAAGCCCTGGTTCTCGGCGAACGTGTTGATAACACGTGTCAGCGCGGCGCGGAGGCCGGTCACGTGCGTCCCACCCTCAAACGTGTTGATGTTGTTGACGTAGCTGAAGAAGCTCTCGTTATAACTGTCCGTCCATTGCAAGGCGCATTCGATCTGCGCCATGATTTTCTCGTCCTGCTTTTGCATGCCCTTGATGAACACGGGCGTCGAATGCAATGAAGTGCGGCCCTTCACCAGGAATTCACAGAATGAAATCAGGCCACCATCATAGTGAAACTCGGATTTCTGGTCCGTACGCTCGTCGATCAAATTGATCTTGATTCCCTGATTGAGGAATGCGAGTTCGCGCAAACGCTTCGCCAGAACATCAAAATGGAAATTTGTGTCGGGGAAAATGAGGGTATCTGGCTTGAACACGGTAAAGGTGCCGCGGCTTTCGGTTGTACCTATCACAGCAATCTGCGCGTCTGGAACGCCGCGCTTGTAACCTTGCATGTGAACCTTGCCGTTTTGGCGGACTTCGACACGACACCATTCTGATAGCGCGTTGACCACAGAAGCGCCTACACCGTGCAGGCCACCTGAAAACGCGAATGCCTTGTCGTCAAACTTACCCCCTGCGTGCAGGACGGTCATCACGACTTCCAGGGCGCTTTTGTTTTCCTTTGGATGAATCTCAACAGGAATACCACGCCCATTGTCGCGAACGGAAACAGAGCCATCGACATGGATAGTCACATCGATCTTGTTGGCGTGACCCCCCATTGCCTCATCAATCGAGTTGTCCACGATTTCGTACACAAGATGGTGAAGGCCATCGAGCGACGTTGATCCAATGTACATGCCGGGGCGTTTACGGACCGCTTCAAGACCCTCGAGGATCTGAATGCTCTCCGCGGAGTATTGATGGCCGGTCGGGTTCGGCCCGGAAGCCATCATGGTCGCGTCCATGGAAGTCTTGTCGTGTTGCATCATATCCATTCGTGTCACTTCCCCTCACAGGGTTGGATTCAGTTGGCCCTGGTCTCCCGGATTGGCACCAGAATGTGCTTTGACTTGCAGTCGCTGGGCTCCTCGCGCGGCACAACAACGATTGGGTCCTCAGCATCCTTGAACTGCAAAGTCACCTTGTCACTTGGTGTGGTCGAGAAAATTTCCGCCAGGAATTTGCCGTTCACAACCATGTCGCACTTCGGACCAAAAAACTCGTCAAGCCGGACAGTTTCCTTGCTCTCTGAACTGCCCATGGTCCGACTGCTTAAGGTAAGAGATGACTCGGAAAAGCTCAACTGCAAAGCCCGGCTCTTGTCAGCGGCAAGAAGGACGCGTTTGGCAACATGCTGGAGTTGGTTCCGTGACACGAGCACCTTTGGATTCTTGTTGTCCGGAATAACGCCGGCGTATTTGGGGTACTTGACCGCCGAAAGACGGACGAAGACCTGGTAATCGGGAACCTCGGCCAACAGGGTAGTCTGGTCGTGTGAGATGGACAGGCGGATCCGATCGAACCCTTCTGACCCAAGGCGCACGACCTCACCGAGAGCTTTTTTCGACAAGCAGACGCCATTGGCCAGAAACTCATCAGGCAGCGGCAATTCGACCTCGCAATAGGAGAGGCGGAAGCCATCAGACCCGACCAGGCGGATACCAGACCCCTTGTTGGGGCGGTGGAGATAGCCGACGGTGCCATAATTGCGTGGAGAGTCATGGCTCACGCAAAACTGGACCTGCTCGATCATGTAGACCAGCTTTCCAGCGGGAAGCTCCGCGGTGTTGCTGGAGTCAAATGACGGCGGATCCCTCCAAAGGGCCTCCTCCACCAGTGGAATCTTCATCATGAATTCGTTTCTTTCGCCGGCAGTGATGCGTAGCTGCTTGTCCACAGTCTCCAGGGAAACGTTACCGTCCGGAAGTTCGCGAACCACATCAGAAAAAATCTTGGCCGGGAGGAACACCACGCCTTGCCCCTTCACCTCGACGGGAAACTTGCTGAATACGGCCAGCATCCGATCCGCTGCCGTTACGTGGAGATGGCTGCCGTCGGTCTTCAGGCCAATGTGAGCGAGGCTTCGTTCGGTTATCGCGCCTTGAACCCTCTGGATGGCGAGGTTGAGAAGCGGCTTTGAAATGGTGACTGACAAGTTCATTTCTGGATCCTCCTTGCGGGGTGGGGTTCCCTGACTGAATTAATCAAGAACGTTTTTTGTTTAGAAAGTAGTAAAAGTAGGGGGCGCTGATCACCTGTGGATGAATTGCAAGCCCCATTATTCATTGGGTAAAACAGGATTTTTTGTCCCGGGATTCCTGTGGTCTTTCTGGGGATAAACTGGGTGGTCTTGTGGGCAATTCCGAAGCGGCAGGAATTCTTGCCCAGGTTACAAAGAGGAAACA
>CAWUNT010000291.1:0-3456 GCA_963923405.1 uncultured bacterium
GCCCGTTCGAATCCCGCTTTTCCAGTGACGTAGCGGGCGTTGCGGAAAAGCAGTTCCTTTTTTCCGGCCTGGATGTCGGCGTACGAAGGCAACAAACCACCGGCATGATCAAAATGCAGATGCGACAGGATCACGAAATCAACATCATCAGGACTGATTCCAGCCGCGGCAAGATTCGCCAGCAGCCTGTGGTCCTTTTCGCGAACGCCGTACCGGTCCGCCATCGCGGGATCAAAGAAATTACCGATACCGGTTTCGCAAAGGACAATTTTTCCGCCGGCGTTTACCAGCATGGAACGACAGGCGAGTTCGATCCGCCCCAGCGCGTCTGGCGCGATCCATTTTTCCCAAACCGGCCGGGGGACGTTGCCGAACATGGAACCGCCGTCCAACCATTGGCGGTTGCCTTCGATTGATGTGACGGTGACGTTCATGACAAATCCCTGCAGGGGACGGACCAGACTGCCAGACGAAAAACTCGAGCGCAAGCCATTAATTCTGCTGAAATATTGTGTTTAATTTTTGTGCGAGCCGGTGAAAACACTGGAACGACGCAAAACCGCCACGGGCATTCCTCAGTTATCAACAGAACCTGTGGATAACTCTCCGCCAACTCAATTACCGAGAGATCCCGTCCGATATTCCTCAAGAGATCCGGGCCTGAACGGCCCCGTTCTCCTGGAGAAACCGTGGGCAACAATTCCTTCATCAAGCGCATCTCCATCGCGGCGCTCTTGACGCTGCCAGGGCAGGCCATGGCCCTCAGCGGTTTTTCGTTTGAAGCGGGCTTCAACGCTCCTGACGTACGGTGGATTGAACACCTACCCGGGAACGTCGAACGCCGACTGCGTCTCCTGGCGCCTCAGGACAACACCGTCGCCTTGGAATCGATGCTCAACTTCCGTTTGCGCGAGTCTGGATTGCATCCCTTCATTGAGACCCGCGCGAGTTCGCGCCCTCTTGGCCTGATCGCTGGATCGACCAATCAACCCGCGCGGAACATCGAATTCTGGTTCGGCGGAACCCGCATCATCGGGTTTGGCGTCAAGGCAGTCGTTTTGCCTGGCACCGCCAATGGAAACGCTCCTTCCGTCGCCGTCACCGGCAACCTTCCGGTGATGGACCAGGGGGCGGCCGACGCGGCGCTTCAGCAGTTGGGCGACTGGCCGAGGCGCGAAAACGCCCTTGCTGTCGCGCAAGACACGATGCATCCCGGCCAAGGCCATGTCGACGAGCAGGGTCAACTGGTCGCGACCCACAGCGAGCCCGTCTTTTACGCGACCGCCGACCGACTCGTGCCAGCCTGGCAATTTGTCATCCTGGTCAATGACCTCCCATGGGAAGTCGTGAGTGACGAACGCGAGATCCTGGCTTTCAATCCTCGTTACTTCGATGTCGTCCAGACAACCGTACGGGCGTACAAAAAAAACAAGACCGACGGGGAGTTGAAGGACTTCTCCGTTTCCATTTCTGACGGGTCCACCCACCTCGAAAACTCCTCGTTCAAAACGGACATGCAGTACACGGGCCAGGCCAGGGCCACGATGACGAACGACCGGTTTGATTTCGCGACCGACTCCGCGCAATTCCGGGAGTCCGGCATTTTCGCGCATGCGAACGAGCACCTCGATTACCTGGTCGCGAACGGTTACCGCTGGACCAGCGACAAGGCGATCACGCTGCGTGTCGGCGAGTGCGTGGATGGAACGTGCTCCTGCACACCCGGCCGGATGTGTTCATCGAAATCCAACGGATATTACACACCTTCGGACTCCCAATATGACGGCCCGTCAATCAGGATCGGCGAAGGCGATGGCATCTTGCTCAAGGACCTGCACTACGACAGTGACGTGGTCAGTCATGAGTTCGGGCACCACGTCATCGTGGCCTCCATCCGGAGCTACAGCCGTAACTCGGAGGCGTTGCAACTCCACGAAGGACTCGCGGATACGCTGGTCATGATGAAGACCGGCAGTCCATGCCTCGGGGCAGGAATTTGCCCGTCAGGTTCGAATTCCATGTGTTACACGAGCCAGTGCCTGCGCACGGCTGACAACGAACTGACTTACGGATCGGCGGCTTTCCTCGCGGGAGCCGATCACCAGAAGGGCCAGCTGATCTCAGGACTGATCTGGGACATCAAGAAAGCCGGCGCCAGCACCAACGATCTGACGAAGATCGTCCTCGGCGCGATTGAACTGCTGCCGGACAACGCAAGATTCGGGGACTTCACGATGGCGCTGCGCACGGCGGACAAGAGCCTGTTCGACGGGGCCCATCTGGCGCTCATCGAGCAATACACGATCGCGCGAAACCTGGACGACGCCACGGCCTCGGCCACCAGTGACTCTGCGAGCGACGAATCCGTGAAAAGAAAATCCTCCGGCGGGTTTTTTGGCTGCACCGTGATGGCAGCCCCCGGCAACAGCAACCAGCCAAAGGCATTTCCTGTGCAAGGAATGCCCCCGGACGGCCCGATGCAAGTGGGGATCTATGTCCACGACCGGGCTGGCATCAGGGACCATGAAACGCGGAACCAAGGTTTTGACGTCCTTCTTGCCTTGCTGCTGGCCGCGCCAGTTCTTGTTGCCGCCAGATTGGTCGCGCGCCGCGCGACACGCAAGAGCTCCGGCGACCAGAGAAACACCGGGAGTCAGGGGCACGGGAGGCAAACTCCGTGAAACCGATGTCGCGCTGGCCATGCCTCGCCGCGTTGGCCTGCATCATTACCACGCCAACGCGCGCCCTCGGCGAGGCGACACCGCAGCCTCTGGGCATCACGGTGGCAACCGTTTGGGAAGGCGAACCGGTCTCAGAAGCGAACCTGGAAGCGCTGCGATCTTTCCGAAAAACCTTTGCCGGCACGCGAATGATCTACTTCATCAGTCCGGCGTACGTTGCGCGCGAGGCCCGCGACCGCCGCGCGGCGGAGGAACAGCAGCGCGCGATCCTGGGCACCATGGAGAAGAGCGACATTGTTGGCATTTACCTCAACGGATGGAAATCCACCGTGGAATCCTCGAATGTGGTGTTCCGCGGTTCACCCACATTCTGGGGCAACAGCCTGAGTGCCCGGCAGTGCGCCGAGGACTGCGGTCGAGAAGTGGTCATGGGGGCATACAACGGCGGGGAGCTCCGGAAAATCATCCGCCGCAGTCGTGAACTTTTCTCCAGGAACGGATTCGGGAGTGGCTCGATCATGCAAGTCGCGGGTCACGCCGCCAGCCCCGAAGTCCTTGCCGCGGCAGCCGCGGAAGGCATCACCCATGATTTCTCGGCAGTGGCCGCGGAACTGATGACCGGGCGCCTTTACCGGTTCCCCCTGCGCAAACAGCTCCGCGAACTGTGGAGCGGGGTCGGACCGATGATGAGTCCGTTCCAGATGGAAACAGGTTCGGGCAGTATCACGCAAATGACGGCCAACGGGTTGCACCTTGAATACAGCCCGGAACCGGA
>CAWUNT010000292.1:0-3453 GCA_963923405.1 uncultured bacterium
TTCCTGTTCTCCTGATCCCCTGAAGTTCCCTGACGGCCTCCTTCCGCAACTCCTCATCCGGTTGCAGTTCGCAGTCAGTCTTTGGGTATTTGAATCGCCCGCACCCAGGCTTCAGGTTGAGGTCCTCACCCGACGATGTCAGTACCTCACGCCGTGGGCACGCGGGATTGTCGACGCCTTTCGCGCCCGTATAATAAAGGTAGTAGTCCCATTCCCCGTTCTCGCAGGGAAAACGCTCGCGCATCTTGACCGTGACACTCGGGTTGCGCGCGTCATTCGTCGTCATCACCAAAGTTTTGCCAGGAGCCGCCACCCGCTCCGGTGGATTCCAGGGCCTGAAGGAACGCTCGTACCAGTAAATATCAAAAGGCAACGGGGTTGGAGTCGGGGTCGAGCCTGCCTTCGCGATGCTGTCATTGTTACCAGGCTCAGCCACGGCAGGATCTGCCGGGCCCTGGCCTGGCGATCTGGCATCCTCACGCGAACAACTTGCCGCAAGACATCCTGAGAGCGCAATCAAGAGGATTTCAGCCTTCATGGTCGTCCCTCATTTCACAAGATAGCGACCGGTCATGGCCGCGCTGTCGCCGTTCGAGTATGACGGCCCCGCCACAATGACTTTACCGCCACTTCCGTCCATCACCATCGCCCGGACAAATTCATAACGCCCGACCGGATCCATCGCGAAAAATCCACCACTGCCACTGCTGCCTGTCCACTTCAGCGAATCCTCGCAACGTGATTTCGACGGGTCGACTTCAAAATGCGTCAGTGTGAATCCTGCGCGCTCACGTTTCCTGGTACCGCCGACAAAAATTTTGTTCCCGCTGACCTGCATCGCGAATGGCACGAAGTCAGACGCGTCAACACCGTTGATCGCGCAGTGGGTCGCACTTCCGCGGTGATCTGGAAAACGCAGGATCGTGACCACGTCGCGACCTTCACCACCACCGGACGTGAGACACGCGCGTCCATCGCCGCCAACCTGACACCGCGCGGAGACCATGGCCAGCAGGCCCGCCCCCTCACGTAACCCCATCACGAAAGCATCGTCACTGCCCTCGGCGCCCACGTAGGAAAATCCTCCCGGCGTTCCGTTCGGTTCAAATGACTGGATCGCGGCTAGTTCGCGGGTCGCGGTACCTTTGCGCGCGGAACCACCGAGAAGGATTTCTCCCGATCTCAAAACGACCATGGAATAGGCCGCGACAGATGAGACATCCGGTGCAGCCGGAAGGATAAAACGGTCGTTGGCAGGGAATTCCGTCACGGGATCCAGCGCGCCGGACGCGAGCGACAAGCGGCGAAGGATCATGCGAGGAGAAGAGGATCCCGGATTGTTGCAGGTGCCGCCGACCAACAGTTTCTCGCCCGAGAGCGCGATTCCAGCCGGAAAGGCGCCTCCCGACGAACATGGAACCAAGGCCACGCCATTCACTCCGAATCCTGCTGCCGGCTGGCCATCGACCGCCAGACGCGCAACCGCCAGACCGGCAAAGTTGCCCGGGCCCGATGGCGGCAAGGATGTCCCGTAGCCAGCCACGACGACGGCTCCGCCATCCGCCAAGGCAAGCACCTGGTAAGCGCGGCTGTCGACGTCCTGCTCGTTGTTGCGGACCTTGATGGTGACCATGCCAGATCGATCGGCGCCAAAGGATCGATCGATGGAGCCATCTGCCATCATGCGTGCGATGAAAACATCCCGTCGCTGTGAAGAGTCCCGAAGAGGAAAAACGAAATCGGCCCCGGACGAAGACGAGATTGAACCAGCGATGAGGATCTTCCCGGACTCGTCCGATGCGATCGAAAGCGGCTTGATGTTCTTGCCCGGCGCCGCCACCAGGGATGGACGGGCGCTGTTGAAACCCTCGTCAAATCGAACACCACCGGCCGGACTGACGTTGGCATCAGACGCGGCCCGATCGATACCTCTGCCGGCGTCACCTGTCTGAACCCTTCCGCTGATTACAACGGTATTACCGCAAGCCGGCAGTGTTGCCGCGCCCACGGCGAGAGCGACTCGCACGCAGATATTCTTCAACTGGACTCTGGACGCGGGCATCTTGGTCTCCGGGCTCTGAACCAAAGGAACCAATATGGATTCGGCTTCGCCCGGGCAGTCTTGAGGGACAAAAAATTAGTGGCACAACATACCAACTTTACTGATTAAATTAATGTTTCGATCCACCTTCAATGCCACAGGGACATCCTCGACAGTCCCGACGGCGCAACTACGTCACCGCCCCCACCATTTGATTCACCACCCCCACTGCCAGGATTGGTGCCTGGATTCGTGCCTGGATTCGGCGTCGGCGTCGCGGTTGGAGTCGGCGTCGCGGTTGGAGTCGGGGTCGCGGCAGGAGCCGCAGTCACGCGAATCGGAAATTGCCTCTCGTAGAATACGGACCCGTCTTCCCCGTATTGCGTCATGGACAAGATGTAATCACGGGCGAGAGCTGGATTGTTCGCGAAACTCAGTGTCGCGTTCCGCGAATACGCGATCGGATCCTGATTGTCGTATTCCAGAGTGATTCCCGTCCGGGCCCCGGTCGCGACATCAAGCGACAAATGCAATTCCAGGGGCTCACTATTGCCGGAGATCAACATCTCGAGGCTTTGCCCGACCACCATCGTGGCCGGTGGAGTCGGTTCCAACAAAGGCCTCTCCACCACATGGAACGTCGTCATCGTCGATAACGTCCCCTTGACTGCCTTGACGACGAATTCCGAAGGGGCCGCGGCATCGGGTGCGACTTGAAGTGCCCCGGTGGCGGAGTTGATGGAAACGCCCTCCCCTGCAGGAATCACGGAATAAGTGAACGAAGGTGTCGCCGCGCCGCCAGTCGCCCGGAACACATGACTGCCACCGGTCGGCAGATAGGCCGGATGCGCATTGAAGGTCAGTGCGTTGTTGACTTTGGCGAGGACGTCAAATTTCTGGTAACTCGAATCCCCGTACGTGCCGGATTCGATCCTGACCCGGTAAGTGCCGCTGCTGGCGGACGCCGCGACGTTGACACGCATCGGTGCCGTTGCGGTGGGCGGAGTCACGGTAACACCAAGACCAGTCGGAAACAGCGTCACTTGATATGGACGCAGGCCGCCGACGATGGCTATGTTCGCCGACGTACCGGCGGCGATGGTCGGCGCATCGGGAGTCGCGACCAAGGGCGAGACGAATTCAAACTCGTGATATGGACCATAAACCGGGTTTGCCGCGTTCGTCCGGTCCACAGCTCGCAGTCTGACCTTCGGATTTGACTGGGAAGCGATGGCATGGCAGGGATTCCCACTGCGCATTCCAACCATCGCCAAATTTCCTGCCCCGTAAAATTGTGCAGTGCCACAGGAATAACTCATGGACAACTCGTCGGAAGGGATGATCGCCGGGGTCGCGAACGGGAAGGCTGTCTCTTATACACATCTGACGCTGCCGACGATACTCCTTGTGTA
>CAWUNT010000293.1:0-3434 GCA_963923405.1 uncultured bacterium
GAATGAAGAGAGAAAATTCAATTTCCCGGGTGACCGGCAGGCAGTCCGGGAAGCGGCTGCCGTAGCCGCAATCCAGTTCCTCTTGGAGAAAGTGAAATGAAGTCAGGCCGCCTCGCAGTCCTCGTTCTCACGGGCGTATTGGCCGGTTCGTCCGTTGGCGCCCGTTCACTTTTTGCGGCGAATGCCGGCAACCAAAGTCAAGTTTCAAAGGCCGATCTGGATGGCCTCGCTAAAAAACTGACATCAAGTGAAAACCTTCGTGTTGACCTGGTGCAGCGCAAAACCAGTCCCTCGCGACCAAACCGTCCCGTCGTCGTCAAGGGACATGCCCTGTTTCAGAAACCGGACCGGTTTCGCTGGGTGCTTGGCGAGCCTCTCAATGAGGAAACCATTTTCAATGGACGCGAACTGTTCAAGTACCTGCCAAAGGAAAATGTCGCGGCAAGATACAGCGCGAAAGGCCAGCAAGCTAAAGAGGTCAAACGTGTCGTCGACTTTGTCCTGAATGTTGGATCCATCTTCAATTCTTACAAGCTGGTCACGGGCAAGCGCGAAGGCAAGGTTGTTCAACTGGAGTTCAAACCTGCCAATCCCGAATCGGACGAAATCGAGACTTTGGAACTTACGATCGATGAGGAACGCGGATTTGTGTCCCGGGTCTATTTCACGCTGCGCAACAAGGCGAGTCTTGCGGTTGAGTTCTCCAACCCAGACCGCAGGGGTCTGACTCCCCTTTCGTTCTCATTGCCTGCCGGTGTCAAAGTGAACGACATAATGTAACGAGGAAAGACGCTCACCGATGTGACAATTTGCAGAAGGCTTGAGCATCACGATTTGTAACATACTGTAATTATTGATATTCCAGTCCTGTTAAAATTCTCGACATTTCTGCCGATGACTCTCGAGGCTGTTTTGGAATCGCATGACCAAAAGCAACGAGGGACTCGCGATGGCATCGTCACCAGTTGAATCCAGCGCCGTGAAGTGGGATGAGTTCGACAAGCTGCATGTGATCCGCAGCCTCCGCGAGCTCGTAGGTCGTTGGTGGAAGATCCAGCTGAACTTCACCGATACGAAAGGGTTCCTGCGCGGAGTGCCCGAAGGGCGTTTTTTCAATCCGCTGAATTCCGTTTGCAAGGCCGTCACTGGTGACCAGAAGGGTTTTCAGGGTTGTCTTGGCACCGCGCGCAAGACAACTGTCGACGCGACCAACAGCAAGGATTCACGACTTTTCAAGTGCCACGCAGGATTCTCGGCAATCTCGGTTCCCATCCGTGTGAACAACCAGTACCTCGGTTGCGTATTTGGCGATGGATTCATCGTTGAGGAGACCGCGGCGGAGCAGCGCGTGCAGATCAAGTCGTATCTTGATCGCGCCTTCCCGGGCCGTGCCCACGAGCTGATGGCCGAAGTGGACAAGTTGCCAGTGCTTTCCAAGAAAGAAGTGGCCTACCTGACCGAGTTGATCGAGCTTGTGGTGGACGAAATGTTGCGTGCCAACAAGATCGTCGCGGACTCCCAGAAAAAGGTCGCGGAACTGCGCAAGGAACTCGGCGCACGCTACGGATTTGATTCCATGATCGGCAAGTCGGGTGTCATGCAGGCAATGTACCGCATGCTTGAACGCGTCGCGATTTCTGACGCGACCGTCTTGATCCAGGGTGAGAACGGAACCGGCAAGGAACTTATCGCGAAGGCTGTGCATTACAACTCGCAGCGCCGCAGCACTAAATTCCTTGTCGTCAACTGCGGCGCGTTCAACGAGAACCTGCTCGAGTCCGAGCTGTTCGGTCATATCAAGGGATCATTCACCGGCGCGGTCCGCGACAAGAAGGGGCTCTTCGAGGAAGCCGATGGAGGCACCCTGTTCCTTGACGAGGTCGGCGAGATGTCGATGGCGATGCAAGTCAAGATGCTCCGGGTTTTGCAAGAAGGAACCTACACGCCTGTTGGCAGTACTCAGGTGCGCAAGTCCAGCGCGCGAGTTCTTGCGGCAACCAACCGTGATCTGGCGGCAATGGTCAAGCAAGGCACCTTCCGCGAAGACTTGTTCTACCGCTTGAATGTCATCAATGTGACGGTTCCGCCCCTGCGAGACCGCAAGGAAGACATCCCGCTGCTGGTGGACCATTTCCTCGCAAGCTTCGCCAAGCAGGTCAACAAGCCGGCGAAAGCGCTGTCCACCGCCTGCATGGAAGACCTCCTCAATCATGATTGGCCAGGTAATGTCCGTGAACTTGAGAACGAGATCGAGCGCCTGTGCGTCCTTGCGGGCGACGACAAGGAAATCAGCAATGATTTCCTCAGCCCGAGAATCAAGGACTCCGTGGCCAAGTCCCCCAATGCCCAGTACCGGTTGGACGGCAAATTGAAAGATGCCCTCGAGGATCTGGAAAAGGAGATGATCCGTCAGGGACTCGAGAGAACCCGCTGGAACAAGTCTAAGTTGGCGAAAGAATTGGGAATTAGCCGTGCTGGTCTGATCATGAAGGTCGAAAAATACGGTCTGGAGAAGCGCGGGGAGCGATCTGGCAGCGCTTCATGATCCGGGTAGTGATTTTTAGTAGGTTGATTATATTTTAAACAATGTTAATAAAACCCCCTCAATTCTATGAACCTTGAGGGGGTTTTATGTTCAAGTTCCTTGGAATCGTTTCTGTTTCCGCACTGGCATTTTCCGCGAACGTCTACGCTGGCAGCCGTGATTCTGTGGCTGAGGCATTCAAGACCAACCTGATCGACAAGACTTTTGTCACCGAGAGCAAGAGCTCGAGCCGCAATCCGCAAGGCGAAGAACAACTGACGGAAGTGGCCCGCCGCTGGACATTCACGAACCTGTCCAAGTCGAACAAAGGCCTGGCTGTCGACGCGATCGTCAACATCCAGCAGACCGACACTTTCACGACATCATCTGGCCAGCAGACGGTTCGCCGTCGTGACCGCGCCATGGTTGTTCGCTTTGAAGCCCAGGAACTCTACACAGGCGCGCTCGTCGGTTTCGCGCGGTTCACCAGCTACGCTGGCATGGAAGGCAAGGACCCGATGGGTCGTGGCATGAACCTGAGCATGACTCTCGAAGGCAACACTTTGCGTCTCGCATACAGCGATGTCGCGCCGTCCGAATCCAAGACAGGCGCTAGCGGCGAATTGCGTCTCATCACATGCGATCACTCTGATGAGTTCAACCTGAACGGCGCCGCGACGACCCGCAAGTTCGTGCAACAGTGCTACCAGGTCGATCCGCAAACCTTCGCCCGCGGCGAAGCCCTGACCCCATTCCGCTCCGAGGACACGGTTCAGAACTGATGCCGAACGAGCCAGCCTCCGGGGGAGGCTGGCCGCGTCATCCTGAGCCGAAGGCGAAGGATCCTTTCTTCAAAGAGAAGATTCTTCGCTTCGCTCAGAATGACGGGAGAGAAGATTCTTCGCTTCGC
>CAWUNT010000294.1:0-3420 GCA_963923405.1 uncultured bacterium
CCCGGGGCGTTTGATTTACGAGACTCATCAAATCGAGACCGGACTCAGGGGCAGATTGCAGGGGTTTCTTGTTAAAAGGGCGGGAGTTTTTACCGTAGTGATATCAGATGCCCTGCGGAGGATGATCGCGGATACATTCCGTGTGCCGGTTGGGCGAATCCATGTGGCACATGACGCGGTAAATGACGGTCTCGTTTGTGAGGAGGACAGGGTGAGTCTCCGGCAGCGGGAATCCGGTGCGCCTTCGCAAACCTTGAGAGTGGGATATTTCGGGCACCTTTTCAAGGGGCGTGGCATAGAGGTCATCACTGGCCTTGCCATGCGATTTCCTGATGTAGAGTTTCTGGTTTATGGCGGGAGCGATGAGCTGGTCGCCTGGCATGTTGCGAACAATCCAGCGAAGAACTGCCATTTCATGGGTTTCGTCACGCACGCAAAGGTAACGGCGTTGATGCGTGGAATGGATGTTTTGCTGATGCCTTACCAACGGTCTGTTTCAATCGAGGCGTCCGGTCGAAGCGATACGGCGAAGTACATGTCGCCGATGAAGATGTTTGAGTACATGGCGTCCGGAGTCCCTTTCATCGCGTCACGTTTGCCGGTTCTGGAAGAGGTTCTGGGATGCGGTCGTAATTGCTTGCTCGCTGACCCGGAAAATATCGAGGAATGGTCGGAGAGGCTGCGCGAAATGATCGCGTCCCCGGAATTGCGACAGTCTCTCGCAGTATCAGCGAGACAGGATGTAATCGACAATTACACCTGGGTATCCCGCGCTCAATCTCTTCTTGGACGTTTCAAGGATCGGACTTACGGTGAAGCTGCAAATCAGCATCGTTGATTTTTTTACGCCGCTGGAAACTCTCAAGAGAACACTGCGGTCTCTGGAGCGTGCGTCTGCCGCTGCAATCGTCGATGGCGCCCTGTCTGAAATTGGACTCGATATCGTCGACAACTCGCCCGGGGGGGTCCGCAGGGAGACGCTCACGGCGCTTCTGGGGGATATGTCTTTCATTGCCATCAAGCCAGTCCGGGTCATCTCCGGGCACGGGAATGTTGGTTATGGAAGGGGCCATAATATCAGCGTGCGCGGCTCTGTGTCTGATTTTCATCTGGTCGCCAATCCAGATCTTGAGTTCGCGCCCGACAGCCTCATCAACGCCGCCGTTTATTCCAACAGGAACCGGTCCGTGGGACTTTTGACGCCTCAGGTCCTCGATTCCTCAGGACTTCGGGAGAGACGTTTTTTCGAGTATCCATCAGTTTTTACCCTGTTCCTTCGCGGTTTCGCACCGGGCTGGGTGAAGGCCAGATTCAAGCGCAGGCTGGAGCATTACGTTTGCGCGCACGAGGACTTGTCGGATGTCGTTCGTGGCCTGAGGATCACCACGGGGTGCTTCATGTGGTTCAGGACGGCCACGTTGAAGGTTGTCGGAGGGTTTGACGAACGTTTTTTTCTTTACTTTGAGGATTTCGATCTTTCGTTGCGGTTGTCCCGGGAGTCCGAGGTTCATTACTGCCCTGCGGTGGGCGTCGTTCATTTTGGTGGCAATGCCGCGAAAAAAGGTCGCAGGCACATAATGCTGTTTTGCGCATCCGCGATCAGGTTTTTCAACACACACGGCTGGAAATGGCTTTAGGGGATTGTCCATGAAATCTGTATCAGTTGTTGTCAACGCCCGTGCGGCCTCGTCACGCGTACCTGAAAAGTTGATCCGGCCGTTTGCCGGCACAACCCTGCTCGATATCGCCCTGGACAAGCTCAATGGGCTCGATTTCTTCGAGAATCGTTTCCTCGCCGCCGCCGACCGTGAAATCATCAGCAAGCTCGATCCCGCAAGGCACCCCAATGTCAGGTTGCTCGAGAGATCTTCAGATGCAGTGAAAAAAGGTGTGAATCCTTTGCAAGTTACTTTCGCGCATTATCGGAGGGTTCCTTCTGACTATATTTTTGTCATGAACCCCTGCCTTCCAATGCTACGGCCCGATACGATAAAAAAGGCGTTCGATCACTTCCAGTCAACTGACTTCTCCAGTTATACGGCTGTGGTCAAGACCGGTGACTGGATTTTCGACGCGGAAGGCCGTGCCCTTACGAACTCGGATCCGCGGAATGTCACGACCAACAAGAACGTTTCGTTTTTCAAGGGTTGTCACGCCTTCCATATCCACAGCCGGAAGGTTTTTGAGGAATCTGGTTTGCTGTGGACGTTTGGTGTCGGAGACCCGCATCTGATCGAGATCGATCCGGATGATGCCGTGGATGTCGATACTCCGCATGAATTCGCCCTCGCCGAGCGGATATATGCCGCCGGAAGGACGGGGCTGGCATGACGTTCACCGTTCGCAATGTGTTGGCTGTCCTCCGTCCGGTGCGAAAAGAAGCCGGATTGTTGTTTGCTGTCATGCTCGTCGCTGCCGTGTTCGACATGCTCGGGATCGGCCTGCTCATGCCAATGATGGATTTGATGTTGAGCGGCGACCGCGATGCCAACCCGCTGGTGCGTCTTGTCAGGTTGGCTGGCTTCGACACCCGTTGGGACCTCGCGCTTGTCTGCCTTCTTGTTGTTTCAGGTTTCGGTCTGAAATTCGTTTTTGTGATCTGGCGAGGCTACTGTACCGGGGATTTTGTTTGTCGCCTTCGGCAGTTCTGGACATCGAGGATTTTCGAGAACTTTGTCTACTCCGATTACTTGAAGATCTCGAGGCAGAAGCACGGGGAGTTGACCAACGTCCTGGTTCAGGAGCCCATTTTCGCATCAAAGGGTCTCGGTGACATCGTTGATGTTTGTGTGAATCTGTTGATCGCGATTTCAATGGTTGGTGTCATGCTGTGGGCCGACTGGAGGTTCACTGTCTTCGCGCTGCTGTTGTTGTCGGTTGGTGCCGCGACTATATGGAATCTCAGTTCGCGCCATTCGGTAGGTGTCGGCAAGGACCGGATCCATCAGAACCAGGAGATCAGCCAGATTGTCTCGGAGTCCGTCTCGGGGTGTCGCCAGATCAAGGTTTTTTCGATCGAACGCCGGGTTATCGGCGAGCTTGACGCGAGACTTGACCGTCTGTCGGCTTCCCTGCGCCGCTTTGCGCTGACAAACGCGATTCCACAGCCGACAGGTGAATTGATGGTCGTGCTGCTGTTCACAAGCGGGCTTCTGGCACAGACATATTGGTACGGGAATGTGAACCTTTCCGGGGTGGTCGCCAAGGTCGGTGTTTTCGTTCTGGCTGGAATGCGTCTTTTCAATGGCGCATCGACTCTTTTTGCCAAGAGGATGTCAGTCCTCACGTATTGGCCCGCCATCGTCCTCGTTCATCAGTTCGCTGGTGGAGGGCAGCCAGCCGGATCGGTTGATGATGCGGGCCGGGAATTTCCCGAACAGGTCCTGTCTCTTATACACATCTGACGCTGCCGACGATACT
>CAWUNT010000295.1:0-3393 GCA_963923405.1 uncultured bacterium
AGCGTAGCGTCTCGTGGGCTCGGAGATGTGTATAAGAGACAGCTTCTCAAATTGCCCATGGTCCGGACGGATCTCCTTGCATGAATCGTCCGCGCAGGACTTCGCCCGGGTGACGCCGGAGAGATTTGACCTGATCGTTTGCAATCCGCCCTTTTTCAGCGGAAGCACACGTTCCAGCAACCCTGAACGGGCGATGGCCCGGCACGACGACACCCTGCCACCAATGGACCTCGCCAGCGTGATTCAAAACATCCTCGCGCCACAGGGATCCGCCTGGATCCTTGCCGCCGCCGGTGACGAAACCAAATGGGTTGACGCGCTGCGAGGGCGCCTCGCCCTCAGTGAAAATCGCGAACTCGCCGACAGTCCGCGCGCGATCCCGCATGCCGTTGCGCTTTGCTTCACGGCGCAAGGCAGCGCGCACGCATCCGTAAACTTCAGGTCCAGCCGCGTCGTCTACCGGCAGTCGCCCGGCGGCGAAAGATCCACCTGGATGCAAGGGCATCGCGCGCGCTGGTTTCCGCGGTGATTTTTCCGATGAACGTCCCGACAATCATCGAGGCAAGAAAAACGAGTACGGACGGAGCGCCACTGACTGAAGCAACAATCGCGGGGCCGGGACAAAACCCGCCAATTCCCCAGCCGGTCCCAAAAATAAACGCGCCAGTCAGGAGTTTAAGATCGATTTGTTTTTTCGCTGGAATTTGAAACTCAGACGCAAGGATCGGGGATGAACGCTTCCGGATCATGCGCAAAGCTGTCGCGTGGACAAGGATCGCACCGATCATGACAAACGCGAGACTGGGATCCCATTTTCCAGTGATGTCGAGGAAACCAATCACCTTCCCGGGCAATGTCATCCCCGACAACCCTGCGCCAAGTCCGAAAAGGAGCGCTGTAAGAAAAGCCGCGATGAAGAAATTCATTGGAACGCTCCCCAACCCCGCATCAAGGCAACAACCAGAATACCCGCGACCATGAATGTAGCCGTCGCGACAATCGACCTTGTGGAAAGACGGCTTATTCCACAGACGCCATGTCCACTCGTGCAACCGCTGCCGAGTTGCGTACCGAACCCGACAAGAAGACCTGCCAGCGCGTATTGCCAAAGCGGAGCCGTCGCCGTGATCTGGACGGCGTCAGGTTTCGCAAACCACAACACGCCCCCTGCCGCAACCAAGCCAAGCAGCGCAGCGACACGCCACAAGGTGTCACCCCGCCGGGGGACCGCGATACCACCGAGGATGCCGCTCACGCCGAACACCCTACCCTTGAACAACATCAGGAATGATGCTGCCAAGCCGATCAAGGCACCGCCAAGAAGCGCATTCAAAATCGATTGCCAGTCACCGCCCGGGATCGCGAACTGAAGCATGTCACCCCCCAATGTTCCCAGATTGTTCTTAAAACAAATGTCCCGCCTGGGGCAACCACAGTGAACTGCTCTACTTGTCAACTCAATTCGCGAGTTGCGACTCGATCTGTTCGAAGGGGTCAACCGCCTCATCGGCGCTGGAAGGGATCACGGGGGATAGGCCGTTTTTCACCGGCTTGCCACCTGGCAAAGACCACATGGCCCAGTAGTCCGACTGCACCGCGGCAAACGACTTTGAGTACCGGCGGGAATTGGCACTGTCGCCAATCGCGAACGAAGTCACTTTCTCGCCATCGGTCCGGAAACCGTAAATTGTAACGCAGTGACTGGCGTAGCAATACGCGGAGGGGATTCCCTTGCGCAGGTTAGACTCGACCTGCGACATGACTGAATCGCGCGATCCCCGCAAGTTTTCCCACCCCATTTTGTCAGGAAGGTTCTTGGCCTTGCGCAGGATATTCAGGAACTGGAACGGAGACCCGCTGTCCCAGTTGCCACGATACTGCCCGAGAAGTTCGCGCAAATCCTGGTTCGAATGGATGGAATTCACGGCGAGGCGATAGGCCTCGAGGTCCGGGTCGTCACCCGCGGGAAGATGGTTGAAATAGGTTTTCATCGTATGAAACGCGGAGTAGGCCCAGCACCAGCTGGAGTTCCCCTGGTTGAATACTTCCTTCAGGGTGAGATCGAACTCGCCGGCAGCACCTGGCTCCAGAATCGGTAAATTTCCGGGATTGGCCGCCTGGACGCGAATCCTCCTGAGCACATCAAAGCTGACTTGAGAAAAGTCAGACGCCTGCAACGAATCACTGGCCGCTGCGATGATCAGTTCCCGGCGGTGCGACAACGCGACAGGCCGCGCGGACCGGTATAGAAAACGCCCCTCTTTCTGGTCGACATAATCGAGAACTGTCACGGATACCGCAGGGGCACCGCACGCCCCACCGGCGCATATGACAAGATTGGAACGCGCGACCGGCGTCGCGACCCAGATCCACGGCTCGTCGGAATCCCCCGACGACTCGATGCGAACGGAATACTCAATCGCCTTTGAGGATTTTACTGGCAGTGACTTGACGGTAGATGCCTGGTTGATGCCACAGGCCGCAAGGACGGACGCACACAACACCAAGCCCAGTTTCCGGATCGACAACAACACGCAAACCCCCGACAGCAGCCTGATACGAGCTGGACAGGGGCAACAGGAGCAAGAAGTTTGCTAAACATAAAACATAGTGATTACAGCTGGTTATCGGATGCAAATGTACAAAAAAAGACCGTACAACCTGCTGATATGTC
This sequence comes from uncultured bacterium, assembly GCA_963923405.1. Classification (GTDB taxonomy): domain Bacteria; phylum Bdellovibrionota_B; class Oligoflexia; order Oligoflexales; family RGVZ01; genus RGVZ01. The sequence continues at coordinate 2,675 of CAWUNT010000295.1, forward strand.
AACGAATTGGTCAGAACCAGGAACCCACCCCTCAATCGAAGCGACTGATGAACGCGCATCGACGGCACAAGTCCTCGACGAGTTCGCCGCGGGCAAATCCCTCGCGAATGGCGACCGCGCGAGGACTGGCGAGGATCTCGGCGACGGGACGCTCAAACGCGTTGCCGAGTCTGATCTCTGCCTTGTGATCGAGGCAACACGGTACGACCGTGCCATTTGCATGAACGCCGAAGTGCCCCGAAAGCCCGTGACAAAATCCTTTTTCCGCGCGGACAGGCTGGCTCATGTCGGGCCACTCGAAGCGCGAGTCAAAATGCAGGTAGACGCGAGACGATTCCCCGGCGTTTCCAGGCCCCGGAATACGCCAGTTCTTGCGCCGCCGCAGATCGACCCGTACATCGTCCCAGTTGAACTGGAACGACTGGGCCAGCAACGCGCGCATGGAGGCGTTGCGCGCCGTGTCATCGTGGGACGCCCCATCGAGATCCCAGAGGCGCAGGTTGATGTATAAATCAGGACGCTTCTCCCGCGCCTCCTCGACAAACTTGCGAATGCGGCGCAGGTAGACTCGCGGATCGGTGTCCTTGAAATTGTCCTCGAAACTATGCAGGGAAAAACTCACCTGGCGGACGATCGGACGCAGAAGTTGCGCGGGCCGGTCTCCCGTCATCAAAACGCCGTTGGTCACGATGTTGACCGGCACGCCCGCCGCCTCGCAG
>CAWUNT010000296.1:0-3384 GCA_963923405.1 uncultured bacterium
GATGGGATGAAACTGCCCGGGAAAATATATTTCTGGATGAAATCGACGCTGCGCAGGGCGCGCTCGTATTCCTGGTCGGCGATGGTGATCGCCTGGATCACGGCTTCGCCATCTGGTTTCAGCAGCGTCGAACATACGTTCATGTACTGGTCCAGGTAACGCGCGCCAACGGCCTCGATCATCTCGATCGAGACCAGTTTGTCGAACACCCCGCGCCGCGGCAGCATCCGGTAGTCATCCTGAACGATCGTCACCTTGTCCTGAAGACCGGCCGCGCGGACACGATCGTTCGCGAGTTTGAACTGTTCCTCGGAAATGGTCGTCGTCGTGACACGGCATCCGTATTTGCCGGCGGCGTGCACGGCGAAACCACCCCACCCGGTGCCGATCTCGACGACATGATCCGATGGCTTCAAGCGCAACTTGTCGCAGATCCGGTCGAGTTTTGCCCGTGACGCGTCCGCGAGGGTCATGTCCGGACGGTCGAACACCGCGGCCGAGTACATCATGGTCTCGTCGAGGAAAGTCTTGAAAAAATCATTACCGAGGTCGTAGTGCGCGACGATGTTCTGCTTGCTGCCGCCCTCGTTGTTGCGACGCAACCAATGGGCAAGACGCCAGAATGGCATGGCAAGACGGGCAAACGCCGAATCCAGTTGGGTCAGAAGGGCCCTGTTCGCGACAAAGACGCGTATGACCTGAACCAGATCGGGGGATGTCCACCACCCTTTCATGAAGGATTCAGCGGCGCCAATCGATCCGCGGGTCGTGACATCCCCATACATGCGCATGTCGGTCACGCGAATCACGGCTTGCAAACCAGCGCTTTTCTCGAAACCGGAACCCGTGCCAAACGAATGGCTGCCCGAGGCGTCTTCTATGAGCAACTGTCCGCGCGTGATTCCCCGCAAAAGGCGGTGCACCATTTTTTGCGATACGGTCGCCTTTGACGTGTCCGTCGCAATCGCCCTGCTGCTTTCGCCCTGAGACACGTCCGCCTCCCCAAGAGTGCGTTTTTCGTTCCATGAATTCTGGAGGACCCGCGACATAAAGTCCAGCAAAGTCACAATTTTGAAGGGTGTGTAAAGAAAGGCGTGCGTTTCAACCACAACAGGCCTGCCTGCACGTAAATCGCGCTGATCGCGACCAATGTCATGAATGGATAAACCGCAAGTGCGCGCGCCAGACTTCTGGACGAAATTTGAGCACGATGCAAATCGAGTGAAGATTCAAACGCCTTCTGTCCGCCACGTTCGTTCATCATGTAAACATGAATGATCGACCCGTCTGCCCCCTTGGGCGCCGTGAAAATCCAAGTGTAACGCATGTCCATCGGAAAAAATGGCGACACGTGGAATTTCTTGTCGAACACAAACCGTCCCCGGCCATGTTCAGGCGTCCAGGCGCCTTCGATGCCCGGGGTCTTGTCCGTCAGGACATAACGGTGACGCTCGTCCCATGGCGTATTTGTAATCTCGGCAACGATCGCCTCAAGATGCTCGCCACTGACATCCCAGCAATAATAAAAGGTGACAGGATTGAAGCAGTATCCAAAATAGGCGAGATGCGTCAGGATCGCCACGCGCCCCGCCGGACGAAACCCGGCCTGCTTCTCGACCTCGTCCAGAACGCATTCTTTGAGCGGCCGGTCCGCAGGTCCCAGGTAATTCTTGCGCCGGAAAGACGCGATATTGAAGCGCTCGACTGACCACAAAAGGAAACGATCGAAGACGCCAGGCAACTCGTCCAGGTCAAGGTACATCATGAACATGCGGTAGGAGAACGCGTGCTCGCGCGGCGCGAATCGCGCGTGACGTACGCGTCCGAAATAGATCGCGCTGCCCGCGCCAGACGCCATCACAGGCCCTTTCCGAAGGCCCGCGCGACGGCGAGGCCACTTTTGACCCCGTCCTCATGGAACCCGAATCCCCAGTAGGCGCCACAGAAATGCGTCCGACCGCCATTGCCCGGCGCCGCGCTGATCTCGCCGTGACGCAACTGGGCGCGAATGGATGCAACGCTGTATGACGGATGGTGGTAAAGGATCTTCTTGATCACGTGGCGATCATCGATGGCGTCGTCGTAATTCAAACTGACAAGAAACGTCTCCCGCGCCAGCAAGGTCTGCAGGATGTTCATGTTGTAGGTCACAGCAACACGGTCTGCACCGCGATTGTCATTGCGGATATGGTAGTTCCAGCTGGCCCACGCAAGTTTGCGCCGCGGCATGACGCGCGCGTCCGTGTGCAGTACCGCGTCATTCGGCGCGTACGGGATCGCCCCCAGGATTTCACGTTCCGCGGGCGTCGCGTCACCCAGCATCGCCATCGTCTGGTCGCTGTGGCACGCCATGATCACGTGATCGAATTTCTCGCGTTCCTGTCCGCGCGCCTTGACCCACACGCCATCACGATCACGCGTGACATTCTCAACGGGGAGGCGAAGGCGAATGCCGGGCGCAAAAGGTCGCGTGATCTTGTCGATATAACGGAACGATCCGCCTTTGATGACACGCCACTGCGGACGTTCGTCGACACTCAGCATGCCGTGATTCTTGAAGAACCGGACAAAATACCGCGCCGGAAAAACATCCATCGCGCGTTCGCCTGACGACCAGATCGCGGCCCCCATCGGGACGATATAATGACGCACGAACTGTTCGGAGTAATTATGTTCCTTCAAGTAATCGCCAAGGGTCTGCCCGTCGTCTTCCGGGCGATCAAGTAGCGCCAGCGACTCCTTGTTGAAGCGCAGAATGTCGCGGATCATCCGGTGAAACGACGGGCGCAAAAGATTCCGCCTCTGCGCGAACAACGAATTGATCGAGGTGCCGTTGTACTCAAGGCCGCTTTTTTCGCATTTGACGCTGAAACTCATGTCGCTTGGCTGCGACTCAACGCCGATCTTCGTCATCAGTTTTATGAAATTCGGATAGGTCCAGTCGTTGAATACGATGAATCCTGTATCAACATGCAATCCGCCGTATTTCGGTCCGACGTTGACCGTGTTGGTATGACCGCCGATGTAATCCGCCGCCTCGAATACCGTGATGTCATGGTCTGCCGCCAGGACATGCGCTGCCGTCAACCCCGAAATCCCGGAGCCGATGACCGCTATCTTCTGACCCGGATTGTAAATCGGATTCGCATTACGGTTATGGTTAGAATTCTGATCCGCTGCCGTCATGATCGTGACCCATCAATGAGAGGCTCGTTGTCCCGCGCCAAGTGTTGCGCGAACAGGATACCACAAAGCGCGACGTCATGCCGGGCTTCAGCGTCTCGATCACTTCATTGAAAAACAGGATTTTCTCGCGCGATTTCCCGCGCGCTTTTTCGACAAAGACGGCCGTGTGTTTCGGATTGCCCGTGGCCTTGTCGTAAA
>CAWUNT010000297.1:0-3376 GCA_963923405.1 uncultured bacterium
GGCTTTGTCTCGACGGTTCTGGGTGGCGTCGAGGCATCGACGGCTCTGTTGAAAGAGCGTTTCGATCACATCTTTTTCACCGGGGGCACGGCGATCGGACGCGTCGTCATGCGCGCGGCCGCGGAGCATCTGACCCCTGTAACGCTTGAACTCGGCGGTAAAAGCCCATGCGTCGTGGATGGCTCGACGGACTTGAAGGTCGCGGCGCGCCGCATTGTCTGGGGCAAGTTCTTCAACGCCGGGCAAACCTGCGTGGCACCGGATTACTTGCTTGTGGAAAACCGCGCCGTACAGACCTTGGTTCGTCACATGCGCACGGCCTTGCGCGATTTTTTCGGTGAGGACCCATCGAAGAGCCCGGATTACGGCCGCATCATCAACGCGCGGCACTTCGAGCGACTGGAAGGATACCTGGCCAACGCGAAAATCCTCGTGGGTGGCGAGAGGAACAAGGAGTCGCTTTATTTCGCGCCAACTCTGTTCGATGCCCCGGCAAGCGACAGCTCCGTGATGCAAGATGAAATCTTCGGGCCCTTGCTCCCGGTCCGGACATGGACGAAACCAGAGGAGGCGAAGGCCGAGATCGAGAGCCGTTCGCGTCCGCTGGCGTTTTATTGCTTCACCCGTGACGAAGATTTGCGTGATTATTTCATGGACGGAATCAGTTTCGGCGGTGGCTGTGTCAACAACACGCTGGTGCATCTGGCCAATCCGAACCTGCCATTTGGCGGAGTCGGTGACAGTGGCATGGGCCGTTATCACGGGCGCGACGGTTTCCTGACATTCTCCCATCAGAAGGCGATCGTAGACTCGGCCCTGCGACCAGACATCCCGTTGAAATATCCACCGTACAAGGGGCGCTTGAAATGGCTGAAGGCACTCGTCCGTTAGGGTTGCTCATCGCCCTGCTGGGACTGGGCGCGGGGATCGTCGCGTGCAAGAAGGTTCCCCCGGTTGGCGGTGCCATGCCCGGCGGAGGAACGGGCGCGCCTCAAGCTGAGCTCCTTGCCGACAGCCGGCGAGAGATCAACAGCTCCTCGAATTTTTTCTTCGCCGTATGGGATGACACTTTTACGGCGAGACTCGGTGAACTTCCTTCTTCAGGCGGCGCGCCAGAAGAACGCATTCCTTATTCCGGACACTGGTATCCGGAAGTCAATGGCGGTACCAATGTTTTCGGCGCGGTGACCAAATATGATCGCGCGTTCAACGGTGGCCGGCCACTCGCCGCCAACTGGGAAAGCGCGAATCACTCACTGCGCCGGACTGATCCGGGCGCCAACTGGGCGGGACATTGCAATGGTTTCTCCGCGGCATCAAGTCGCCACAAGGAACCCGCCCGCGCCGTCGTGCGCAACGGCATCGTGTTCGAGGCCCATGACATCAAGGCCCTTCTCGCCGAAATATACATGAGCGCGAAGTATTATTTCCTCGGCGGAAATCGCTGTGAGCAGGACCGCGTCCGCCGACCCGCGGAACGTGGCGATCCGACGACGATGAACGAGTGCGATGATGTCAATCCAGGAACATTCCATGTGGCGATCGCGAACTGGATCGGTCGCAAGGGGTATCCCGTTGTCACGGACATGACGGTGACCAGCCAGGTATGGAACTATCCGGCATACAAGTATACGGCGCAAGTTCAACGCATTACGCGTCAGACAGCCTTGCAATACATCGGAGCAGGAGGCGGCAATTACGTTTTCAACCCGGCGGCCGAGCAGTTCGCGTTCGTTAACATGACCCTGAATTACGCGAAGGCATTGCCAAGCGAACTTCAGGGCAACGTTGCCCCGACACGCGAAGAAGGTACAAAGCAGCTTCAATATGTCCTGGAACTCAATGGCTCGGATGAAGTGATCGGTGGCGAGTGGATCGGCCAGAGCCAGACGGATCATCCGGACTTCATCTGGCTCGCCCTTGAGGCCATGCAAGGCAGCGGGACCAAATATTTCGGGAATCCCAACATCGATGTCAACGCTGTCGTCAGCATGTGGGCCGAGTCTGTGGGACTTGATCCCGCGAATCCTCCGCCTGGTTTGCGCGAGCCCGCATGGATCAAGGATTGGGGCAAATTCCCTACATTCGAGGTTGTGCTTGATGACAACCAGACGGGCGCGGTTTTCATGGGACGCGAAGTGAATCTGACATTCAAGAGGCGTGGCCCGCTGCAAGGCGCGGTTGATCTCGAGGTCTCTGTGAACGGATCTCAGGCGTTGAATTTGAAGCCAACCGGCAACGATGACGTATCGATGCGGATCAGGCCCGTCCCCGGGGCGAACCGGATCGACGTTGTCTGGCGCAAGGGTGGCTTGTCGTTCGAGGAACGGTCGCTTCGTTTTCACGCGATGAACTGAGGACGCTGTCATGACGTCCGGATTGCATCCCGGAATCCTCGCGATGGTGGCTACCGGTTGCGCTGCCGGCGGCATCCTCCGTCACTTGCTTCAACACGTGGGTGGCCGGATCATACCGGGCTATGCCGCCGGCACCATCGTCGCCAACATCGCGGGTTCATTCATCGCGGGATTTGTGTTGTCGCGATTGCACGCTTTCTCGCCGGAGACGAGGGCATTGCTGCTGACTGGATTTCTGGGTGGATTGACGACCATGTCCAGTTTCGCGCTGGACATGGTCGTGTTTATCGATGCGAGGCGCTTTTCCTTCGCTGCGATTTACTGGCTGACCGGTGCCGTGGGTTGCATCCTTGCTTGCACGGCAGGTGTCCGGGTCAGCCGGTTCTTGACCTTTTAGTGGGCCCGCGGGCTGCGCCAGCGTGACTGGACCTTCTTGCGCCCGACCGGAGCGAGCTGAAGTTCCGCCGACCGGACGTAGTGCCCGTCAGAAGTCTTGACCCATTCTCCTTCGGACGTTGCCAGCACATAGTCGCCGCGCGCCATGCGTCCAATTTCCTTGCCATTCGGGGCGTCATACACCGTCGCGCGCGCGCCGGCGTAAACAACAGCCTTTGTTCCAGCCGCGATTCCGGGGCCTGCCGCCGCAGGAGCCGCCGCAGGAGCTGACGCAACGGCCGCTTCTGCGGGAACCGGTGCCGCGGTTTCAGCCGCCGCTGCCGCAGGTTGTTCCGTGGTCGCGACAGCATTGGCAGCCACACCGGTATCAACCGGAGGAAGCGAGTCGGCAGCTACCGCGTTCGCGCCAACCGCGCCCGCGGCGGCGTTGCTCGCTGTCGCGTCAGCAGCCGGCTCCTCGACGACCGCAGCCGGCGCTTCCTCGGCGACCGCGTTGCCACCGCCCTCAGCGGCAGCTGCGTTGGCCCCTTCCTCTGCCACGGCAGCTTCGTTGCTGCCACCTTCTTCTTCGACGACCTCTTCTTCGCCAGCCTCTTCACCAGTCGACGTGCAGGCAACAGTTC
>CAWUNT010000298.1:0-3351 GCA_963923405.1 uncultured bacterium
GCGTTGACGCGATCAACATTCCGGATGGCCCGCGCGCCAGCGCGAGGATGAGCGCGATCCTCACGGCCGTGATGATCGAGAAACGCGCCGGCATCGAGACCGTCCTCCATTACACGTGCCGCGACCGCAACCTGCTCGGCATGCAGTCTGACATGCTCGGCGCCCACGCGATCGGCCTGCGCAACATGCTGCTTGTAACGGGTGACCCCCCGAAGATGGGGACCTATCCGAACGCGACTGGCGTATTTGACATCGACGCCATCGGATTGACCAACATGGTCTCACGCCTCAATCACGGACTCGATCTTGGCGGACGCCCCGTTGGCGAGCCCACTGCGTTGAGTGTCGGAGTGGGTGTCAACCCGGCCCACCGTGATTTCGATTACGAGATGAAGCGTTTCCGCTACAAGGTGGAAGCCGGCGCCGAATGGTGCATCACGCAGCCTGTCTTCGAATCGGCGGCCTTGTTCCGGTTTCTTGACTACATCGACAAGCACAACATCCGCGTTCCAGTCATTGCCGGCGTGTGGCCACTTTTGTCGCTGCGAAACGCGATCTTCATGAAAAACGAAGTACCCGGGGTGGTGATTCCAGACAGCATCATTCACCGCATGGAAAAACCGGAGGATCCGGAAGACGCGAAAAAAACCGGAGTCGAGATCGCCCGCGAGATGGTCGAGGAACTTGGATCCAACATCCAGGGACTCCAATTGTCCGCGCCGTTTGGTCGCATCGATCTTGCTCTCGCAATCGTTTCGCCGTAAGATTTTGAAAATGAGGAAGCACGGAGGCTTTCTTGCGACAGACGCTGGTGTTCACTGCGTATTTCTTCGCGAGCATTCTGACGTGGTCCGCCGGGTCTGAATCCCGCGCAGATCAACGGGTAGACAGTCTCTCTGTCTTTTCCTTCAATATCGCCTGGTACGGACTGGGCGGATCCATGGACAACACCCCGGATGACGAACACCGCGACCACGACCTGGCGCGGATTGTGGCTGACGCCTTTGAAACCCAGGATGTCGGGGTGTTCGAGGAAATCGTAGACGTCGACCGTTTTGTCGCCAATGTCGCGCCCCGCCACGTGCGTTGCCAATCTTACGAAAACAATGAATCGAAGCATCAGCATGTCGTGGTTTGCGTCAAGGCGCCGCTGAAATTCAAGGCCCTTGACTCTGCCCCGGGTTATATCTGGGAAGATGTTGCCGTCGGTAAAACGCGCCCGGCTGTGGTCGGCAGGGTCACGGACAAGTCCGGCAGGACCGTCGCCAATCTCATCGCCGTCCATTTGAAGTCATCTCCGGAATATTCCCCGGTTCGCAGGGCCCAGGCCGCCACGATCGCCAATCACATCAAACGCGAGTTGCGTGAAGGCAACGAGCCGGTGATGGTTGTTGGCGACTTCAATACGTTTGAGGATGACGCCACGGCGATCGGCGCCGCGCTCTCCACGTCCGGCGTCACCTTCAATCTTCTGCGCAATCCCGCGCCATTCACGTTCAACAACAGGCGCTACCAGAACAAGTTCGACCACATCTTCTATGCCGGCCCGATCGCGCCATCGACTTTCGCGATGACCGCGGGGCCATGCAATACAATCGAGTCCTTGGCTGCCGGGGACGCGGGATTACACGGCGAATTCATGATCAGGACGCACCTTGGCGACCTGGACGACTGGAATCGCATGGTATCGGATCACTGCCTGATTCACGCGACTTTTGGCGTTTCACCAAACGCGTCACGACCCACCCCCTAATCCGCCGCCGTTTCCGTGCCGATCCTCCACGAGGAGCTTGAATTCAAGCTTGGATTCAACGGAGGCAGGGGTTCCCATGTCCGTCGACTTGTTGAAACAATTGCTGCGCAGCGCCCTTCAAGCAAAGGCGTCGACCCTTCACATCGTGGCTGGCAAAGCGCCGTCTTTTGATCCAGGCACGGGTCCCGTCGAGATCCAGATGCCGGCCATCACGCCACAACAGATCCTCGACATGATCGAGGGAATCGCTCCGGCGGAAAAACAGAACCTCGTCTCGCAAAGCCAGCAGGGACAGCAAGGAAAAGTCCGCGGAGGGCTGAATCTCGGTGCCGCCGGAAAAGTCAACTTCGTGGCGACGTCGACAGGGAACGAGGCCTCGTCCATGATCGTCTTCTTCGGCCCCGGGGAAGACAAGAAAGCCGGTGACTACTGGCAAACCCTGCCCGCCTCGCCTTCGGCCGCGACACCCGCCGCGACTGCCTCGCAACCTTCGACGACGGGCGCCACCGCTACGCCAGCGAGCAAGACCGCAACGCAAGGCAACGCCCAACAAAACATGCTGCCGCCGGAGGCATTCAGCGCGACCGCGACCGCCAAAGCCAAGGTCGCTGGAGCCGCTGAATCCGCGCACGCGGCACACGCCGCCCCGGCAGCCACGCCGGCCCATCCGTCCGCCCCTGCTGCTCCCGCCGCGCATGCGCCTGCGGCCCACGCCCAGCCTCCAGTCGATGACGCCGCGCCCGGAGAAATTGAGTACGCCGCGTTCTCGAAAGGCGAGCAATCGGTCAGCAACGGGGAAAACGAGATCGACCGCTTCCTGAAGGACATGGTGAAACGCAAGGCGAGCGACATGCACCTCACCGGCGGCGAGCCTGTCTGTTTCCGCGCCGACGGCGAGATCACCCGCGTGCCGGATACGTTGCTGACGCCGGAATACATGAAGCAAGTGCTGGACCCGATCATCCCGCCGCGCAACCGCGAGGAATTCATCAAGATCAACGACACCGACTTCGCTTACGAACTGAAAAACGTCGGGCGTTTCCGGGTCAACATATTCCGCGACAAAAACGGGGTCGGGGCCGTGTTGCGCCACATCCCCTCAACGATCCTGACCGCCGAGCAACTGAAACTCTCGGCAGCGATCACGAACTTCTGCAAGCTCAACAAGGGCCTCGTCGTCGTCACGGGACCGACGGGTAGCGGCAAGTCCACGACGCTGGCGGCAATGGTCGACCTGATCAACAAGACGCGCCACGACCACATCCTGACCGTCGAGGACCCGATCGAATTCGTCCATCCACAGCAAAAATGCCTCGTCAACCAGCGCGAGGTGCATAAACACACGACTTCCTTCGCGCGATCGCTGAAGGCCGCGTTGCGGGAAGACCCGGACATCATCCTGATCGGCGAGATGCGTGACCTTGAGACGATTTCCATCGCGATCGAGACCGCGGAAACTGGTCACCTCGTCTTCGGCACGCTGCACACGACGACCGCGGTCTCCACCGTTGACCGGATCATCCAGCAGTTCCCGGCAGAGCGCCAGGAGCAGATCCTGTCTCTTATACACATCTCCGAGCCCACGAGACGCTACGCTA
>CAWUNT010000299.1:0-3321 GCA_963923405.1 uncultured bacterium
TCAGTTTGGGGTCACGTTCAAGATCGAGCTGACCCAGCGGCCGTTGAGGCTGCGGGCATGGACCAGCATGCGGCCTTCGGTGAGGCGGTTCGAGTCAAGTTCGACGTCAATCGAGAATGGTACTTCCATGTCCGCGCAGTTTCCTTTTTTCATGCCCATGATCGGGAGGATTTCCACGGAGTCAGGGAAGTACTTCACGTCAACGTGTTCCATGTACATGCATGTGTTGGTGAAGCGACCGCGCAATGTGACAATGTGACTGCCAGGGACGGTTTCTTTCTGGTCGAGTAGCAAGTCCTCAACTGGCGCGTAGAGAAATTCGTCCGGATACTTGGATTGGGCCTTGGCAATCACGAGCGCGCCGATTTCGTGTCCCTCGGCATTCTTGATCCTGTAATTGCCCCCAGTCAGCATGCCAAGTTCGACTTCTTGGGTGTAAGGTACGAGGGCTTCGATGCAAGGGACATTGAAGTAGTTGGCCCTGGCCTGGATGCCGATCGTCTTTGCGGCTTCATCCACGTGGACTTCGGGTTTGATGATCCGATAGCATCCGTCCGGCAAGTAGCCATCGAGGATCACCACTGAATTATCGTTACTGTCGAGTCCTTTGGGGGTGAAAACCCGGGTGACGCCGACATTGCGGATCTCGATTGTGTCACTGGGGGCTTCCGCAAGGGCGATTGTCGGGGACGCGGTGAGGAGAATGGCTGCTGATGCGAAAGCGGATGTCGCAAGTGATTTGGCGAGTGTCTGTTTCGAGATCTTCATGGGTGACTCCTCTGTACCAATGGTTGAGAACACATCTGCCAATAGTGTCGGGCCGACTCCATGAGAAAGCAGTGAGACCGGTGACTGGGGTGAGACTCGGTCAGCGTGTCTTTTGCCGTGACCTGAAATTTTGAGCCATTTTGGCGAACTGGCGAGGGCTCGTCCGCAATCGGATCAACGCGAACAACGCAAAGGCAAATCCTGTTGCCCCAGCGCTGCCAAGGATGTTTACCGCTGCAGTCAGCTTTTTCCAGGCCGGCTGGCCAAATGAGTCAAACCCGATAAGCCCGCCCATGAGGAAGGCATGCAATTTGAGGGCCGTGACTGAGGCGAGAGCGAGAATCAAGATGGACCGGGCCAGTTCTTTCCAGTCGACTTGAACACGGTCCCTGGTCATTCCTGCCAGCAGAAGAAGCGCATTTCCAGTCAATGTTGCCGAAGTCGTCAGTGCCAGGCCACGATGCCCCATGCGGGAGACAAGTGCCGCGTTCAGTAGATAGTTGATAGCGATGGAGACAATGCCGACCCACATGGCGTAACGAGTTCGTTCAGTAGCGTAATAATAGGAGTTGAGCACTTTGAGCAGACCGTAGCTGACGAGCCCGAAACTATACGCTCGCAGTGCGATCCCGGTTGCCGCCGTATCTGTGGCCGTGAATTTTCCGGCCTCATAGAAGAGGGCGATCACGTCCGTTGCAGACAGGTAAAGGAAGACAAAAGATGGCACCAGCAGCCAGGTGACGAGATCAAGGGCGTTGATGATCTCGACGGAGGCTGCTTTGTCTACCCGGTTGCCTGCGCGTGAAATCGCCCTTGTGAGGGCCGGAAGGACGGCCGCACTGATGGCCACGCCAAACATCCCGATTGGGAGTTGCAGGAACCGGAACGCGAAGTTCAGCCACGTGACAGCACCAGGTTCGAGGGACGTCGCGAAGTTGGTATTGACGATGACATTGACCTGTCCAGCGCTGGCCGCGATCACCATTGGCAACATCAGCACCGCAATTTTCTTGGTTTCCGGGGTCCAGGGCAGCCACCGGGATGAGCGGGTTCGGTGGTCGCCTCGCAAACCAAGCGCAGCAATCCACAGTTGCAAGCCGGCTCCAGCCAGGACCCCGAGGCTAAGGCCCGTGATCCCGGCGTCGCCCAGCCAGTTTGCAATCCCGGGGCTCGCGATGGCGATGATGGCTGGTGTCAGAACGAGTGCGCCGGCAATGTTGGCGAAATTAAAGGCCGCGGGTGAGACAGCTGACAAGAAGAAACGCCCTTTTTTGTGCAGGGCGCCCGTGACGATCGATGTTATCGCGAAGATGGCGATGGTCGGGAAGAGGATCTGCGTTTGACGAACAGCAATGGCAGTGAAATGCGCGCTATCGGGCGCGCTTCCCCGACGGCTCATCAACGTGACCAGCGAGGGCGCGAATGCAATGCCTGCGATCACGATGATGGCGCCCAGCCAGAAGACCAGCCTTAGAGTGTCGTCAAGGACCTTGCGTGCGGCTGCCTCGTCGCGTTCAGCCGTTGCCGTATAAACCTGAGTGAATGAACTGCCCAGGGCGCCCTCCGCGATCAATTCGCGAAGCAAGTTGGGGATCCTGTAGGCGACCACAAAAGCGTCCATCACGGTCCCCGCCCCGAAGACAGCCCCGACGACCGATTCACGGAGAACGCCTGACAACCGACTGACAAGCGTTCCGGCGGTAAACAGGGCGCTGGAGCGCGCTGTGGAGTGACCATCGGGACGGTCAGAGGAATGCTTGTGTGCCGGAGGCGTGTCTTTCGGTGACATGAGATATCCTTTGCACGCAGTTTCCCTGTTTGCCATCGTCGCTGGCAACAAAATTGCGCGATCCGGTCCCTTGAACCGTCTCGCGCCGGACGGATCTTGTCTCTACAGGCGTGGATCGGGTAAGTTGCTGAAATGCATTTCAGAATCATGTGAGGGGGGCATCGGGACTGTGTTGAAGTTCAAGCCGAGCCATGTGTTTCTTGCGGCCCTTGCGCTGACCGGGGCCGGTCCCGAAGCGCGTTTTCCAGGTGAGCCGGGAACCGACCCGTGGATGCGGCGTCCAAATGACCCGGAATATTCCTCAACCTGGCAACACTTCTCTCACATTCCTTACGATCAAGTCGTGCAGGTCCCGGATGTCCAGGCAGTGCTCGGCGCTGGAATGCACGTGGACCGGGCGTGGCAGATGCACACGGGCAACCCTTCCACAAAAATAGCTGTCCTTGACTCCGGAATCCTCTGGGACACCCCGGACTTGCGTGAGCGTTTTGCGCTCAATGCCGGAGAATTGCCGATGCCCCTTGGCAGCGATACTTACGATGCCGATGGTGACGGCCGCGTAGCCCCTTCCGATTGGCTGAGGGATCCCCGATGTGCGTTGGCGGCGGCGAAAGGTTACCTGACGCCCGCTGATCTCATAGCGACATTCTCTGATGGAAGTGATTCGGACCGAAATGGATTCGTGGATGATATTGCGGGTTGGGACTTCCTGGAGCGTGACAATAACCCTGCCGACCGGACAGAATTTGGTCACGGTACAATGG
>CAWUNT010000300.1:0-3310 GCA_963923405.1 uncultured bacterium
CGGGCGCGTGACATCAGGATCCTGTTCTGTATCGAAGGGGCCATGATTGGCCTCATCGGTGGGATCGCCGGCGTTGTGGTTGGCAACACGGTCGTCGCTGGAATGGGGTTGGTCGGCATTCCCCTGCAATCGCCTTTCAGCAGCGGCGTGTATATGCTCTATCCGCAAATCAGCGCGACCCTGTCGTTGGCGATTCTCGCAGGTTCAGTGCTCGTTTGTGTCCTGGCATCACTCGCGCCGGCGCAGAAGGCCGCCAGCGTCGAACCAGTCAAGGCCTTCCGGGGACAAATCTGATGAGCATCAAATCCCGCACGAATCTCGGCGTCTGCATCTTCGTATCCGTCACGGCTTTTACCGCGATGGCGTCCGGAGCGCCGCCAAACACCGACGCTCGCGCCATCATGCGCCGGGCCGAGGAAATCCGCGCCCCGGAGAGCAGCGAGATGAAAGTCAAGCTGGACACAACCAACGCCGGAAAGTCATCAAGTTACACCATGAAAATCCTCGCCTCGACCGGGCGGCGGTCTTACTCCGAATTCCTCGCGCCCGCCGAGGAACGCGGGCGTCGCATGCTGGCCCTGGGCCGTAACTATTTCTCGACCCTGCCTGATTCCAAAAGGGTCGTCCCGATCTCGCGCCGCGAGTTGATCGGAAACAGCGCCTTCGCCATCGCGGACCTGTTCCAGATCGACACCGAGAAGGAATACGAACCGAAAATCGCTGGCACAGAGACGATCGAAAACGCTCCCGCGACCAAACTCGAGCTCACAGCGATCAGTGATGACGCCCCCTACGCGAAGATCCACTATTATGTTCGCCCGGCAGATTCCTTTCCGGTGATGGCCAGGTTCTACGGCGTATCAGGAAAATTGTTGAAGACGCTGACCGTGATCTCGCGAAGAGAGTTGGCCGGAGAGGCCCGCCCGGACCGGTTACGCATGGATGACAACGTCACCAAAGGCAAATTCAGCGTCTGGAATACGGAGAGCATGGCCAGGAAGAACATCCCGGACCGGGTGTTCACGCGCGAGTATCTTCAGTCCCAACAATGACCCCGTCCTTCATGCGGATGATGGTCCGGCAGTAAGGCAGCACGGCCGGATCGTGTGTCGCGACCAGAACGGCCGCGTCTTCCTCGGCACAGAGGTTCTGCAACAACTCAAGGACCTTCTCGGATGTCGCGTGATCCAGATTGGCCGTGGGCTCGTCCGCGAGAATCACTTTCGGCCGGTTCATGAGGGCGCGCGCCACGCTGACGCGCTGCATCTGCCCACCAGAGAGGCGATTTACCGGCTGGTTCATCTGTGCCGCCAGGCCAACCCTGTCCAGCAGATGGCAAGCGCGCTCAACCAGGACCTGCTCGGACTCTTCCGACCGGCCGATCTGAGTCGGCAGCATCACATTTTCCAGGGTCGTGAGCACCGGGATCAAGTTGAAATTCTGAAAAACGAAGCCAACGGTACGATTGCGGAACTCGGCCAGCTGGTCTGACCCCAGCGCGCCCAATTCCTGTCCCGCGACCGTGACGCGGCCAGCGCTCGGATGATCCAGCGCGCCGACCAGATTCAGAATCGTCGTCTTGCCTGAACCAGATGGCCCCACCAGGGCCGTCATTTGACCCGACAATGCCCGCAAGGACACACCTTGCAACGCGCCAATGGTCGAGCGCCCGAGCTCGAAGCTCTTCGAAACGCCATCCAGCGCAACCACTGTCTCTTGCGCGCGCGGCCGGATCATTTCTTTTTTCCTGCCATGACCTGGGCGGCTTTGGTCGCGTTCGCGTAATTGTCGAAGTCACGCTGGACCTGTTCTTTCATGGTCGCGTTAACACCGCTCTTCACCTGGTCGTAAGTCTGGTTCTGGGCCCTCACGACCTGATAGGAACGACCGACAACATAGGTGTCCCCGTTTTTGGGATAAACCAACAGGACCCCCTCGACGTTCTTCAGACCGCTGCCATTTCGTTCGGCGGTGAGCTTGTCTACAACCACGAGTCCCGCGGCACCGAAATCATAAATGGTCACCTTGCTGGAGTAATCCAGCTTCGGCCGCTCGTTACCGACCGCGTTCTTGTAATAGTCGTACTCGATGTTCGAGAAATTTCCGGGCGTGACTCCCTTCGGGGTGTAGGTGACCAACGAGTCAGTCTTGAATCCCCCGTTCTTGAATTCCGTAGGATAGAAAAGTTGCAGACGAATGACATCCACAACGTCCGCTGGCTTCTGGCCCTTGGCCAGGACACCGGTATAAATCGAGAAACCATATACCTTGTTCGACCCCTCGGTCGTCCTCAAGACTTCCTCTCCACGGGCATCACCGTAATACGGGCTGTAGTCGGCTCCCGCGGTGTCGTAAAAGAAATTGCGACTGGCGTCGGCAACCGAGTCCTTGAGAGAACATATCGTCTTGATCGAATCTGGACTCGCTGCCGCCGCGACCCTGGTCTGCGCCGCCTGGGAACAGATGTCCGAAACATTGATCGCATCGCCTGACGTGCCCGCCGCGGCCGGTCCGGCGCCAGCCGGGGGCGGACTGCCGGCACATCCGACGAGGGACAGGCTTGCCGCGACCGCAGGCAGCATGGTCCACATCATCCAACTTCTAACGCACGCGAATTTTTTCAATCGTCCCCGGCTCATCATCTGGAAACCTCCCGGAATCAATCATTCCGAATTCCGTACTTCATTCGTTTTACTGCGACCTCAGCAGCGAGTAAGCCAGCGACAAGTAAGCAAGGTTCTTTTTCGTATCATTCCACGACGGCGAACACGCGGCGATCGCTGGAATCTGCCCTCCGTTGCGGAAGTCGTTCACAAACACCATGCTGGTCGCCGGGAACCGGTTGTACACGTCGGGCGAACCTCGCAACGTCACCGTGATGCGGATCCCGATCGTGTTGACTGTGTCCCGTAACCGCGTGCTGACTGCGGCGAAGACGCCGGAATTACATCCGGAGAGGTCCGCCGAATATGCCCGCGACACGGCATAGTCCGCGACGACGCCATTGTTGAAGGTGACGGCATACCGGGCCCCGCCGCCGGTGGCGAGTGGACCGAAATCACGGGCCGCCGCCTGTTTCGTCGGGAAAACGGGAAACGGCTTGTCAGCGATGTACGTCACGCCGCCGCTGGTGAACGACTTGGCGAATACCAGGTAGGAATGCCCGGAATAGTTGGCATCACCGGCGGGCCACGTCGCCGACTTGGCGATGTTGTAGACGCTTTGCCGGTTCACCTGCTGGAACCCGTCCCGGACTTCGTTGCGGGGATTGCCACCAAGACTGGCGCCTGATGAGTTCAGGGTGAAAACC
>CAWUNT010000301.1:0-3310 GCA_963923405.1 uncultured bacterium
CTGGAACGGACTCGGGAAAGTCGACCCGGGACTGCGCCAAAGCCACCGGGTCGAATTTCCCGAGTCCGTTCCAGGGCGAGTGGTCCGGCACCAGGCCCAGCCAATCGAGGTCCTCGCGGATGGCCTCGTCGAACTCCGGGCGCGACCGGGTCCGGTCGTGATCCTCAATCCTTACGAGAACTTGCCCTCCCAGGGCGCGTGTCAGGCCGAAAACATACAGGCACGACACGACATGCCCGAGGTGCAGGTATCCTGTCGGTGCCGGGGCGAATCTTGACACCACCGGTACTTCGCCCAGAAGAGATCTTGTTTTTCTAATCAATTCATCATGTTGCATTTTGTACACGCTGCCAGTCGCGGCTGTTTCGGGGTGCGCCCCGTGGCGGAGGGCTTGTCGGGCCCCGGTTTGACATCAAAAGTGAATTCGATTATCTACGGCCGCGTCAGTTTGATATCCTTGAAACCCTTGAGGCTCAACGTTTTCGTGTTTTTTCGCCACTTCATCATCATCGCCCTGACGGCCCTGTCGTCATTTGCTGGAACCAGCTTCGCAGCTGGCGGCAAATCCGGCAAGCCAGGCGAGACCCGCGCGATGAAGGTTGTGCCCGGTACGCCCGCGGAACGGAATCTGGTCGCTCTCCTCGATGCCGTGACGGCTCTCAGCCGGCGTGAGGAGATTGCTTATGTCTGGGGTGGCCGGACGACGAGCAGCCCGGTTGTCTGTGCCGCCTGCCAGCGCTGCGTGGAGAAGAAGCGGGTTCCTCCCGGTCATCGCCTGCAGCAGTGTCCCGCCTGCGCCCAGTGCGGGGTTGATTGCTCGGGATTCGTTTCGCGTGTCATGCGCGCGGCTGGGCTCGGTTCTAAACGCATCACCAGCCGCTCCCTGATCCGCAGTTCGGTGCGCGGTGACGCCTTGTTCCGGCCGGTTGGACGGAGTCTTGAGAAGGCCCGGCCCGGCGACTTGATCGTCCTGCCCGACCATGTGGTGATTTTCCTGAACAGGCACCCGGACAAGAATCTAGATTACGTGCACGCCTCGCGTTTCATCCCGGGGCGCCCGGCCGGCGGGATCGAAGTTGTCTCGGCGGGTGAGTTGCCGCGCGGCCAGAAGCCCGTCGCGATTTTACGCCCCCGGGTTCTGGATGGCGCCGGTGATTCCCTGGCGGTGCGGTATCGCATCAAGATGATGATCGAGCACGCCATGCGCAAGAACATCCGCCGCCACAACCCCGGATCGGACGTTCAACTCGCGCGCGCTCACTGATAAAGCATCGCGAGCCAAGGCCGCTGCCTTCGTGTTAATCTCCCTTCCATGACGAATTCCGGAATACGCATCGGGATCTTTGATTCAGGAGTCGGTGGCCTGACCATCTATCAGGCGGTCCGGTCGTCGTTGCCATCGGCCTCGTTCTCTTATTGCTCGGACAACGAGTTCCATCCCTACGGGACGAAATCGGACGAGGCCGTCGCCAACCGGACACTTGATGTCTGCGAACGGTTTGTTGCCGCCGCCAAACTGGATCTTCTCGTTGTGGCATGCAATACGGCGAGCACAGTCGCCCTCGCGCTCTTGCGTTCCCGTTTGTCCCTGCCGGTGGTCGGTGTTGTGCCGGCGATAAAGCCCGCGGCCGAGAGATCGGCGACGGGAGTCATTGGTTTGCTGGCAACTCCGGCGACCATCAGGCGGCAGTACGTCGAGGAATTGATCCAGCAATTCGCGGGTCATTGTCATGTGGTTCGCGCGGGCAGCTCCAGGCTGGTGGAACTGGCCGAGGAAAAGGCGCGTGGCCGGGATGTCGCTGTCGAGGCGATTCACGCGGAGATCAACTCTCTTTTCGTCGAATATCCGCAAGTCGGGAAAAATTTGCGGCTGGACACGATTGTACTCGGGTGTACCCATTTCCCGCTTCTGCTGGATGAACTGCGGGCCGCGGCCCCGTGGCCGGTACAGTGGATCGATTCAGGCAACGCCATCGCGTCACGGGTCAGCCACCTGATTCAAGCGTCGGGAGCCAGCCTCCCCGCGGCTGCCCCGGCAGGCGAATCCATCGCATGGGTTACGCGGTTGGATCCTGCGGCTTCATTGCTGGCTCCGATGATGGGGCGTTTTGGTTTCAATTCAATGCGGCAACTTCCCTGACCTGTACTTTTCCTTGCGAGATGTTGAAGACGAAAGCGGGCCACCATGCCGCAAGGTCGGGGCCGAAAAATGTTTTCGTCGTGAAAAAACGGTCTTGCGGGGCCGGGAGTCCGACCATGATCCGGTGCAGGTTCTTGCGCGGATAACCTGATCCCGCCTGGAATGTGGCCGCGGCCAGCTGGCCGGCGCGGCGTCCGGTCTCGCTCCAGACGGTTTGCCACAAGACCTGGGCGTCGGGAAACTGGGTCGGGTTCGTCGCGGTCGCGATGCCCGGGCTGGTGACCGGTCCCAGGTAATCGACGAAAAAAGCTCCTTCGAACGCCGGATCGAACGGTTCGACAATGGTCGCGGACCGCCAGCGGTGATGGCCCAACAATGTCGCGTTTGTGACTCCATTCAAGTTGGCGACTTTGGAAACGTGCCGTGCGATCCGGGCGTCGTCGAGGATCAAAAGGCCGGTCCGGACGGGGACGCTGTTTGACGGTGGTGCCGGGGCCGGAACATTCGCGCTCACGGAGGCAAGTGCCGGAGCGATATCCTTCATCGCGGCGTCAACGGACTCGAAGCTGGCTGTTGTGTAGACGCCGCCGGTGGCCGTCACGCCTCCGCACGCTGTAAATGCCTGATCGAAATTTTTCGCGAAACTTCCAGCCTCGGGACTGGACGGCCTGATAACGCCAACTTTCTTGATGCCGCGCTCGCAGGCCGTCCGGGCCAGTGTGGATGCCAGAAACTTCTGGTCTGGAAAGATGCGAAAGATACGGGCCGACTTTGGTTTGTTTTTTTCCTCGACGGGACCCGGGCCGATATTGACAACCGGCACGGCGAGTTCGCGCGCGAGGTTCGAGATGATGTTCTCTTCATTTGGAGGCATCGCGGAAACGATGAACGCGGGTTTTTCCGTCCAGAATGGAACGGCAATCGCCTTCGTGACATCTTGAGGCGTCAAGGCGCGGCCTTCCGCCGGCTGCGGGACACGGACCGTGACCAGGGCCTTCGCGGCTTCGCTTCCGATTCCAGCCTTGATCGCCGTTTCAAGGGCGGCGGTTGCCATGTTCGCGCTGCTGTTGCCCGTGTCCGCGGGAACAATCAGCAGGAGTTTTGACTCATGGGTGTTGAGAAGACGTGTCAGGAGTTTGATCATGTTGATCCGGCGGGTTGCATGCTGGC
>CAWUNT010000302.1:0-3310 GCA_963923405.1 uncultured bacterium
GCGCGCAGGTCCGTCCCCTCGACAAACTCCATGACAATGCCCCAGGTCGGGCCAAATGCCTGAAAGCCCTCGACGCGGGCGATGTTGGCGTGGCGCAGGCTCTTGCAGATCTCGGCCTCGTCACGGAACATCTGGACGTATTCGGTGTCCTCCGCATAGTGGGGGAGGATTCGTTTCACCGCGCAGACGCGCTGAAACCCGTCGCCGCCGATTTGGCGGGCGAGCCAGATTTCGGCCATGCCGCCCCGGGCGATTTTCTTCTCGAGAAAGTATCTGGTTGAGCCTGACATGGCAGGTTCATCGGATCGAATCCGGGGATTTGTAGGCAGATTTCGGGGGGTTGCGGAAAATTTGCCCTGCAGGGACCCGCCGGGCCGGTTTTTTGGTGGCGTATCTCCCTGAAAAGATTAGATTAACATAACAAGTTTCGGGGCCAATCAAGCCGCGCGGGAGTCGTAACGGTAGATGCGTCAGGGATTGTTCATCACGGTCGAAGGGGGCGAGGGCGTCGGCAAGAGCACCTTCGTACGCCTTTTGCGTTCCGGTATCACCGCCGCCGCCGGTAGCGCGGCTGAGATCGTCCAGACGCGAGAGCCCGGTGGAACCCCCGTCGCGAACAGCATCCGCTCGATTTTTGCCAGTCCGCCCGATACGGAACCCTTGACCCCCGAGGCAGAAGCCATGCTGGTCATGGCGGCGCGCGCCCAGCATGTCGAGAATTTGATCCGCCCGGCCTTGCGGCGTGGCGCGATTGTCCTGTGCGACCGCTATTCGGATTCCATGATGGTTTATCAGGGTGTCGTCGGAGGATTGGACCGTGCTTGGCTTGAGTCCACAAACCGCGCCGCGACGAAGGGCCTCGAGCCTGACATCACATTCCTGTTGGATTGCCCCGTTGAAGTGTCAAGTCAACGTAGTTCGCACCGGAACTTGAACGTAAAGGCGGATGATGGCATCCAGCGCTACGATGACGGCACCACGGCCCAGCACGAGAAGATTCGCGCCGGTTTCCTTGACTGCGCGCGTCGCGCGCCGGGGCGTTTTGTCGTTCTCGACGCGACCAGGGCACCGGAAGATACTGTCGCTGAGGCCCTTGGCATATTGGTCAACCGGGCATCCGGCGTTTTCTCTGCGCGGGCGCACGCTCAAGATCCGGGAAAGAACGGAGGCGCCAAATGAGGCAAGAGGCGCTCGCGTCTTTGATGGACTTGTCACGCGCTGGAAGAATGCCGCAATCGGTCCTGCTTTACGGACCTGCGGCGCCCGGCGTGGAGCAGGCCGCCTCGGAATTACTGGGCAGTCTTTTTTGCGCGTCCACATCGGGGCATCCGTGCGGTCAGTGCGCTGATTGCAGGGCCCTCGCGAACGGTGATCATCCGGAAGTTTTCGCGGTTGGTGACGGACAGACGGGTGAGGCGATCAGGATCGACGTGGTTCGTGAGGCCATTGAACATCTTGGCTGGCATTCTTCAGTCCGTGCGGACGGACGACCCTCGTGGCGCGTCGTATGGCTGCGCCAGGCGGAGAATCTGACGGAACAGGCCGCGAACGCGTTGCTGAAGACACTCGAGGAACCGCCCGGCGGAGCCTTGCTGCTGCTCACTTCAAGGCATCCGCGTAATCTTCTGCCGACGTTGCGCTCAAGGTTGCTGGCGATTCGTATCCCGGGTCGTGAGTCCGCGATAGAGATGACGGATGAGATCCGCTCCAACGTCCGCGACTTGTTGACGGCGCGCGATTTCCCGGCCGCCTTGGCGCCAGCCGAGAAACTCGCGCGGCAGGGGCGCATGAAACCCGCGGAGTTCGCGGCGTGCGCCGAAATGACGCTCAATGAAATTTATCGCGAAGTGCTTGCGTCCGGTCCTGCTGGTTCAGTTCCGGTCGAGGCTCTGGTTTCCAGCGCGGGCACCCGTCGGCGCACGCTGAGCCAACTGCACCAGTTGGCACGGCGGCACAGGATTGCCCTCAACACCCAGTTTGCCGCCGAGATGACCGGCGGATTGAGGAATGACCCATGAACACCGTCAACGTTGTTGGCGTCCAATTCAGGCGAGCCGGCAAGATTTATCATTTCACCGCGGGTGAGTTTGATGTTCGTGTTGGTGACGAGGTTGTCGTCGATACCGATCGGGGCCCGAGCCTGGCAGAAGTTGCTGTCCTGAAGTTGGTCGACCGTTCGGAGGTCGGCGACCAGGAACTCAAGCCCATCATCCGCAAGGCCTCTCAGAAGGATCTCGAGCCGGCCGGCAAGTTGACCCCAGACTATGTCGAGAAATTCGCGCGCGAGGCGCTGAAACGCCATGATTTGAACATCCGCATCTTGAAGGCGGAGATCCTTCTGGGTGGCAACAAGGTGGTTGTGTATTTCTCGGCGCCTGGCCGGGTCGATTTCCGGGAGCTGGTCAAGGATCTGGCGACGGGCTTGTACGCTCGCGTCGAGTTGAAGCAAGTGGGCGCGCGTGACGAGGCAAAACTGGTTGGCGGAATCGGCATTTGCGGCCGCGAGTTCTGTTGCTCGAGTTTCCTGCGTGAGTTCGTTCCGGTATCCATCAAAATGGCGAAGAACCAGAACCTTGCACTGAACCCGACCAAAGTTTCGGGTGGCTGCGGCCGGTTGCTCTGCTGCCTTACGTACGAGAACGACACATACTCGGAACTCCGCCGCGTGATGCCGGGCAAGGGCGCCAAAGTTCGCGTCATCGAGGATGGCCTGGTGGCGACGGTCGTGAAGTCCGACTTGATCAATCAGTTGGTGATGATCATCAGTGACGCCGGCAACATGCAGACGCTGCCCGTATCGCAGCTCGAGGTTCTCGACAAAGGGGGCAGGAGCGGCGGCGGTGGAGTTTCTGGATCCGGTGGCGCGAAAGGCGACAAGGGCGAAAAAGGCGAGAAGCGTGACGAGGAAATGGCGGAGGCCGAGATCTGGGCCGAGGACATCAACCTCGAGGAGCTTGGTTTTGAACCCCCGGAAAGATCCGAGTCCAGATCGGGACCTGATTCAGAGGCGAAACCCCGTAACGACGGTGGTCGTGACAACGGCGGCGGTGGTGGTCGTCGTCGCGGACGCAGGGGACGCGGAGGTCGCGGGGGTCGTGACAACCGGGGCAGCGGAAACCAGTAAATCTTCAATCCATCATCGCGCGTCAGTGCGCTTGAGCGGCATCAGCGCCAATGACAGCCTTGCGTGAGGGGGCGGCGCCCAGGTTCTCTATCTGCTTGGCGGCGAGTTGGCCGCAGGCGGCAGATACTTCCAGCCCTTTGCTGTAACGGACTGGAGCAGGGATGGAGCTGTCTCTTATACACATCT
>CAWUNT010000303.1:0-3305 GCA_963923405.1 uncultured bacterium
CGTCAGATGTGTATAAGAGACAGTCCGTGTCGTGTCATGGGACAGCTCCCCCGTCGAGGATTCTTGAAATCGCGTCAAACATCATGTCGCACTCTCGCATGGTCATCACGAACGGCGGCGCGAGGATGATCGAGGTCGAACCCCCGTCATTCTTGACGGCCAGGTGAATGCCCCGCGAGATTCCGTCTTCCCATGTGATTTTCGGTCCTGGCTCCAGGTCAATGGCCGCCATCAAACCTGTGACGCGCAGGGCTTTTACGCGCGAATGCGTCCGCAACTTGCCGGCCCCGGCGATAAACTGTGCCGTGATGGACTCACGCGCGCGACAAAACGCGTCGTCACGAAGCAAGTCGAGGACAGCGCCGGCCGCAGCGAGTCCCATCGGGTGCGCGTAGGCCGTCAGTCCGGCTGAAAGGACCTGGTCATCGTAAAATCGCGCGACATCCTCGCGTACCCATAACGCGCCGAAGGGCACGTATCCGGCGGAGATCGCCTTGGCCATGCACACAAAGTCCGGCTTGATACCGTATTGATGCATGGCCAGGTCTGTTCCAGCGCGTCCAAACCCGCAGCTGACCTCGTCAACAATCAACAGGATGCCGTATTCCCGGCACAGGGACTCGATGCCGCGCCACCATGCCGGATCGGGGACGATCACGCCGTTCATTCCTGAAATCGTCTCGAGGCACATGGCCGCGATGTTCCCGGTCCCCGCTGTTCGCAGAATCTCGCGGGTTTTCCGCAAATCCGGATCGTCCGCGGGTTCCGGGATCCGGATCGTCGCGTTTTGAACGCCGAAGTGTCCCTGGCCGCGCCAGTCGCCGGTGACCGACATCGCGCCCATGGTCGCGCCGTGATAGCTCTTTCCCCGGGCTGCCACCAGTGTCCTGCCAGTGACCTGACGCGCCATTTTCAGCGCGTTCTCGACTGCCTCTGCCCCGGACAGCGTGTAAAAAACGCGCCCGTGTCCCGCCGCGACGAAATCCACAAGTTTTTCCGTGACGCGCCGCTTGAGCTCGAAAGCGTGTTTCGGATTTGCCACGGGCATTGCATCCAGCTGACGGCGAATCGCGTCTTTTACGGGAGCGCAGCTATGACCGAACGCGGCCTGGAAATTGGTGGAGATGGCGTCGAACACGCGACGGCCGTCTTCCGTGACGAAGTGGCAGCCTTCGCTGCCGGTGACGGACACGCGCGCGGCGTCCCGCTGGGAGGTCCAGGTCCAGAAGAAATATTCAGCGTCTTGCTGCTTCATGCGCGCCTGTTTCCTGTGGTGTCTGAATTTTCTCGATTTTCATGTATACTAAAAAATCAAGTTTTTCGCATTTGTGTTCGTGAAAAGAGTGTCAGGGGGTGTCAAGGATGACGCTGACTCGCGCCCGGTCCAGTATGCGCGCGCTTTGCTGCCTTGCAATATTCGCGGCAATCGTCCCCGTCTGTGCCCTTGGCGCGGTGCGTGTCGACCACGTTCCGGGCCTCATCCATGTGCCGATCACGAGGCAGGCGACCGAATACACTTGCGGAGCCGCCGCACTGGCCTCGGTCTTGTACTGGATCGATCCCGAATTCGACTTCACCGAGGACAAACTGGCCAGGGAATTGAAGTCAGATCGCGTGCACGGGACCCGCATCGCTGACATTGAGTCATTCGCCGCGAGGAAAGGCCTGTATGTCTCGTGGCGCGACGGCTGGACCCTCGGGGATCTCGAGAAATCGATCAAGTCCGGAAACCCTGTCCTTGTCCTGATCCAGGCCTATCGCAGCTCGCCCTCCGTCAACTGGAAGGACGACTGGGACGACGGACACTATGTCGTCGTCAACGGCATCGACTCCCGCAATGTTTACATGATGGATCCCAGCAATCGCGGATCCTACACGTACATCCCGCGCGAGGAATTCCTCGATCGCTGGCACGATGTCGACGTCCATCAAAAGCATTACCGGTTCGGGATGACGATTTCCCGGCCAGTAAAATCCCGCGTTGCCAGATACGACCGTGATGAAATCACGAGGCTGGAGTAAATCCATGCGTGTCGCGCCTTATCGCAGGAACATCGTCGGACGCGCGCTGATCTTGTTATCGATCTCGATATCGGGATCCGTGGCATCGGCACTTGCCTCGCGTTTTTCCGACCATCCCCGTGAATGTCCCGCGCCCGGGGACCTCGGCATCCGCCATGATCCAGTCGACATCGCGCGCGACTCGCTGGCAGTGATCGCGCCCCGTTCCACCGGGTCCGGCGTTCCGCATGCCAACAGCGAACGCACCCCGCCGTTTGAGACAGGCCGGAAGAGCCTGCCGCACCAGCGCAAGTTACGGCAGATGGCACCAACCACGCCCTTGATGGGGCCGGCTATCAGGCCGGCAATCAGGATCGATCAGGTCGCGTTGGGCGAGTCCCACATCCGTGAAATCGCCGCGAAACTTGGCCTCGATCAAGGCCAGATCGAGGGATGGCCAACCCGCAACCACCGCGGCGTCGACTCATGGACGTGGGCGCGTTACCGTGAGACCTCCGACGCGCCTTGGCGGTGGTTGAACCTCTCCCGCCCCGCTATCGCGGGATCTTCCCTTGATGACGATATCGACGAGAGGGCGCCGTTTTTACCTCGCCTTCGCGACGTCGCCGGCAACTCAACCGACTACGATGAGGTTTTCCGCGATTTCCTCGATTTCCGTTTCTTGACCATGAAACCGGCCTTCGGCGACATCATCTGGACAGATTCCTCTCATCGCGTCGTCAGCAGTTGGCTCAGCCCCGACCTGCGCCCTGTCTACGAGCAGTGCGCGCCCGAAAACGCCCGCAGCCTTGGCGTCGAGTTGCCCCAGCCGGCCCGGTTCAATGACGTCCCTGTCACGTTTGTCGCGACCTTCAACCGCGACGCGATCACCTGGTCCCCCGATATTGAAATCGTCCCGGCCATTCCATCGGTGATTGATCCGCAACCCGCCGAAGTCCAGGTCCGCGAGTGGCTGCCTGATTTTGACGATCTCTATCGCGAGATGGTCGGCATCGTCTCAGGCGCCGCCGTCGCGAAATTTCCGATCTCGGGCACCGAGATGCGTTTTACCCGCAAAAACAACGCCCAGATTGATCACCACCTCGAGTACCTGAACGACTACTTGCAGGAATACTACAAGGAACTCGGCATCGAGACGCGTCGCCTGCCGTTCGAATGGAGGCGCATGACGCATTCGAACCTGGTCGCTGTCATCCCGGGCGAGATGCAAGGCCGCGATCCCAACCCGGTCATCATGATGGATCATATCGACACGGCGTTCGCGCGCGATGTCTTCTACTCCA
>CAWUNT010000304.1:0-3299 GCA_963923405.1 uncultured bacterium
AGGAGTATCGTCGGCAGCGTCAGATGTGTATAAGAGACAGGTCTTCGAGTTCTTGCCTTCGCCTTTTACCGGGGTCTCGTACTTGCGGTGCAGGGCCCAGAACAGGAACGCCCCCAGGGACATGGCCCAGGAATCACTGAAACGCAGGACGCACGCCAGTCCAAGGCCCATTGCCGAGATGGGGAACTTGCCCTTCATCTTGACGTTCATGAACTCGATCAGGATTCCAAGGACGGCGCCGATCAGGGCCGCCTTCTGCGCTGTCGGGTGCAGCGACGACAATCCCTGGGTCAGGACTTCGGCGACCGCTTTCCAGATCTGGGCGCCTGGCATGGGCATGGCTTCGGAGGTGATCTTGCTGATGTTGTTTTGCAGCAACAAGTAGAACACCGGGACGGCGGCGAAAGCCCCGGCGAAGATGCCGAGGACGTGACCGATGGCTTGTTGGCGCGGCTTGCCGCCCAGCATGTAGCCCGGCTTGATGTCCATGAGCAGGTTGCTGGCGTTACCGGCGACTTCACCGGTGATGCCGGCGGTCATGATGTTTGTTTGCATGTTGCCCGGGGCGAGTACGCTGAAACTCAGCTGGGTCAGTTTACCCAGCGCGCCGGTCGGCGTGATGCTCGTGAGGCCGGTCGAGTTGACGGCGATCAGCGTGAAGATGAACACCATCGGGATGGCCACGACGCCCAGCCAGTATTCGATGCCGAAAAGATGGTGGCCGACAATGACCGTCAAGGCACCGAGCACGGGAATGCCGACCGCGAAGACGGACATCGGCAATTCAATGTCCTTCAGGATGTCCTCGTCTTTTTTCTTTTTCTTGCCAGGCATGAGTACGGCAAAGGCCTGAAGGAGCATTTTCGGTTTCGAGAAGAATGCGAACAGGGATGACGTGGTCATGATCGCCACGCCGGGCCACAGGGCCCACATGGTGATGTCCTTGAATTTCGGAGACGCGATGATGCCTTGATCGAGAAGCCACGGAACCAGGAAGAAGTAGTTCAGGATGGCGCCCAGCAGCATCGATGATCCCGTCTTGATGCCCATGAGGCCGCCAGTTGCCAGCATGACGATCGAGGTTTCCCACCGGATCGTCAGGTCCTTGATGGACGTGCCCATGATCTTCAGGTCGAGGTTGCTGCTCATTTTGTAAACGAGGTCGTCCCAGTGCTCGGGAATCGCCAGAAACTCCGCGTGGAGCCACTTCATGATTGTGTGGTTGCGCAAGGTTTCCATGGTCGCCGACATCAGCGCGCCGATGCCAAGGATCTTGGCCTTGAAAATGCCGTCCTTGCCATCGCCCGTGTGCAGGTTGGCCATGACGATGCCGGCGGCGCGTCCTTCGGGGAATGGCAGCTGCTCGTCGTTGATGAAACGCTTTTTCAACGGGAAAGCGAACAGGACCCCGAGCACCGACAGCAGGATGATCCAGATCATCGTGTGGTGCATGGGGATCATCTGGTTGGTGATCAACATGTAGGCGCTGATGGACGAGACAAGGGGGCCCGTCATGTAGCCAGCAGAGGTCGCGATCGACTGCATCGCGTTGTTTTCAAGGACGGTCAGTTCCTTGCCGAATTTCATGCGGGACATGAGCTTGAAGAATGTAAAGGCAAGGATCACGGACGTGATTCCGATGCCAAGGGTCCAGCCCGTCTTGATCCCGACGTAGAGGTTCGTCAGGCTCAGCAGTGAGCCGATGACCATACCGGTGATGGCGGAGCGTGCCGTCAATTGTGGCATATCGCCCTTGTAGACGTTTTTCAGCCACCATTCGTCCTTCTGGCGAAGCGTCATCGAATGGATCTGTTCCTGGGTGAGTTGCTGGATCTTCATTTCGGTACGGACTCCGGGTCTGGATTTGGACAATTCCTGAACATCTATCACGCCCAGCCCAGCAAGCGGTAGCCCAAGATTCCCAACCATTCGTTGAGGGTCGCCGAAGTTTTCCGCGCGGTGGGGAAGTTGAGCCAACCTGACTCAGTGATCATGCCAAAGGCAGGAGTGATTTCCGGGGCGATCACCGCGCAAACCTCAAATCCAGCCTTTTCAAAGGTGGCCGCCGCGCGTGGCATGTGGACCCGGGATGTCACGAGGACAATGGGCTGAGGGTTAGTCGCGGACGCTGTCTCCCGCTGAATGACCTCGCGACTGAACACGGCGTTGTCACGCGTGTTCAGGCTGCGGTTTTCCGCGACGAAACGAATACCCCGCGACTTTTCCCCCAAAAGCGACCGCGCGAATTCGATCATGACGCCGGCCTCCGTGAGCGATTGCGCGCCCGCTGTCGTGGGTCCTCCGCTCATCACGACGATGGGCGGGCGATGGCTGGCGATCCAGCCCGTTGCAGCGTGGATCCTTTCAAGGGTCTCAAACGTGGGCAGCCCTGCTGGAGTGGCGCCGCCGCCGAGAACCACAACGGGACCTGGGTGTCCGGCGCAGCCGTTGCCGGAGGCGGCCAGTCGGGCTCCGGCCTGCAGCAGGGGGGCGCGCAGGAGGTTGGACGTCAGCGGGGAGACAAACATGACCAGCAGCGCGAATCCGGTCCAGCCGGCGATCCGCGCGAGGCGCCATTTCCTGCCGCCGAACAGCCCGGCCGCGATCAGCAGGCAAACGAGCCCGGCATCGATCGTCATGTCTTTGGCCACGCGGACCAGTGGACGGGACCAGCTGCTGGCTGTTATTTGGGACTGGGCAGGATCCATATGCGATACGACACCAGAATTGAAAAAGTGAGAATCGGCTCGGGCCCGGGGTTCAGCCGGGAATTTGAGATCGAGGTCATTTCCGATTTCAACCGGGCCATTGACGACATGTTCGCAGAGTTGCAGGCACGGGGCGAGCAGGATTTGTTGGCGGAACTTTGCCCGTATTTCGGAACGGTGTGGGATTCGGCGCGCGCTCTTTCGAATGTCCTCGCGTCGAACCCTGATGAGTCTTTTGCCGGCGCGTATTTTCTAGAGATCGGTTGTGGCCTCGCGATCCCGTCCATGGTGGCTTTGGCGCGCGGGGCGAGGCATGTCACAGCCACGGACATGCATCCCGATGTACCCGGGTTCTTGCGACGCAACCTGAAAGCCAACGGGTTTGAGGATCACCCCGGGTTCCTTTACCGGCAGGTCGACTGGCGACACGATGCTGGTGCCTTGTTGGGTGGCGGCATCAGGGCGTTTGATTGCGTGATCGCGAGTGACGTCCTGTACGATCGCGGGCAGGCGGATGCCGTGGCCGGGTTTTTGCGGGCAGCGTTCTCAAACGGGACGACGCGGGCGATCGTGACGGACCCGGGGCGGCCG
>CAWUNT010000305.1:0-3293 GCA_963923405.1 uncultured bacterium
GCCCGCCATCGTTCTCGCGGTTGAAATCCATGCAAGTTGCCATTGAATTGGGATTACGCGCCCAGCTCCTCCGGGCCACGCCACCCATGACATCCCAGGTCATGGCCATGTCGACGACTTTGCCGGCACGTTCGCTGCCATCGAGAACCATTCCGAAACCACCATTGATCGATTTGCCGATCCCGACACCGCCACCATTGTGCAAGGCCACCAGCGTCATGCCCCTCGCCGCATTCCCGGCAAAGATTTGAGTGGCCATGTCCGCCATGATGTTGGAACCGTCCTTGATGTTGGATGTCTCGCGGAACGGGGAATCGGTACCGCCGGTGTCATGATGGTCACGGCCGAGCATGATGGGCCCGACTTCTCCGCGCTTCACCATTTCATTGAATCGCAACGCGATCGCCCGCCGACCGGCGGCATCCTGATACAAGATCCTGGCCTGAGAACCGACTACCAGCTTGTTTTTCCCGGCATCGAGGACCCACTGCAGGTTATCCCGGTCCTGATATCGCAATTCCGGTCGCAGTCCCTTGATCACTTCCGCTGCCGCATGGTCTGTCTTCTGCAGGTCTTCCGGCGTACCACTCAGGCAAACCCAGCGAAACGGGCCATATCCGTAATCAAACAACTCCGGACCAAGAATGTCCTCGACATAACTCGGAAAAATAAATCCATCACGTTCATCACGGCCATTTTTTGCGATTTCCTTGACGCCTGCGTCAAACACGGACTTCATGAAGGCGTTGCCGTAATCGAAAAAATAAGTCCCACGCGAGGTCAGCGCTTTGACTGCCGCGTAGTGGCAGTGCAAAGTCCGGTCAACCATCTTGCGGAATGTCACCGGATCATCGGCAAGAAGTCTCGTACGCTCCTCGAAAGTCACTCCCTGCGGACAGTATCCGCCTTCGTACACCGCGTGACAACTTGTCTGGTCAGACAACAAGTCGATGTGGACGTTATTGGCCACGGCGTATTCGAGCAAGTCCACCACGTTGCCCTGGAACGCGATCGCCCTGCCTTTCTTCTCTTTCATGGCCTTCGCTGCCGACGCGAACGCGGCTTGTGGTGTCAAGGCGACTTCACTTACCCAGCCCTGGCTGCGTCGCGTCTCGATGCGCGACGGATCGACCTCTGCGATGATCCCGGCCCCGCCAGCGATCTCGATCGCCTTGCCCTGGGCCCCGCTCATACCTCCGAGACCGCTGGTGACAAACAACCGACCGGCCAGGTTCTCTGATTCCCTCAGCCCCAGTTTGATGCGCCCAGCCAACATCACGGTGTTGTAGGTCCCATGCACGATTCCTTGCGGTCCGATGTACATCCATCCGCCCGCAGTCATCTGCCCGTAATTCGCAACACCAATCGCGGCGGCGCGGTGCCAGGCCTCGGGATTGTCGTACATCCCGATCATCAACGCATTCGTCGTGATCACCCGCGGTGCCATCTCGTGGCTCTTGAAAACCCCGGTTGGATGACCGGAGTAAATCGCCAAAGTTTGATCAGACGTGATGTGCTCGAGATATTTTTTGATCAGGCGATATTGCATCCAGTTCTGGCAAACCTGCCCGGTTTCGCCATAGGTCACCAGTTCATACGGGTACAGGGCGATCTCGAAATCAAGGTTGTTGTCGATCATGAGTTGCAGCGCCCGTCCCTCAAGAGAGCTGCCCTTGTATTCATTGACTGGCCTGGCCTTGATCGCGCCCTGCGGCCGGAACCGGTATCCATAGATCCGCCCCCGGGTCATCAGTTCTTCCAGAAACTCCGGGGCGATCTCAGCGTGATGACGCCGCGGGATGTAACGGAGCGCGTTCTTCAACGCCAACTCGACGTCTTGCTGGTCGAGACGCATCGGGCGCACCGGCGCGCGCCGGATGCCCTCTTGAAACACTGCCTTGGGCGGCAACGGCTCGCCGTCTTCCATGACCTGAAAACGCATGTGACTGGATATTTCCCGCTCGCTGAACATTTCAATTGCCTCCGGTCCCGATCTTATAACATAGCAGGCTTGCCATCACCGACTGAGACTGTTTCACTATGTTCATGAAATATTCACGATTCCAACAGCTGGGCCAACTGACCCGCCTTGCCATTCCGGTCATCATGAGCAGGGTCGGCCTTTATGTAATGGAAATTGTTGACACGTTGATCATTGGCCAGGTCGGGGCCACGGCCCTTGCCGGGGTCGGCACCGGTGGTGCCTTGTTCTGGTTCGTCACAGTGACTGTCTCTGCCGCCGTCCTTCCGCTGGACTCCATGCTTTCGCGCAAACTGGGTGCCGGCCATGTCAAGGACGCCCACAACTTGCTTCTCCACGGCCTCATCACCGGCATGGGACTTTCCGCCATTGGAATGTCCTTGCTCTGGATCGTCAGCCTCTTCCTGCCCGAACTCGGAATTGGCGCTGAGATGCTTGATCCGGCGAGGGATTTTCTTCAAACCATCCTGCTCAGCTTTCCCCTCGTGATCATGATCAACATCATGAATTCGTTCTGGCAGGCCCGGAAACGTCCGATAGCCATGGCCATCACTATCATCGGCGCTAATATCGTGAACTACTTCGCCAACATGGCCCTGGTGCTGGGCCATTATGGGTTCGAACCCATGGGCGCCCGTGGCGCCGCGCTGGCAACCCTGATCGCCCGTGTCTGCATGGTCATCGCCATCATCGCATACTCCAGCTGGGCATACCGCGGCCAGCTGATCCGCACATTCCGCGACGCGTGGTCACCTCACCGCGAGACATTCGCGCACATCTTCAAACTTGGAGTACCGGCCGCCGCCCAGGCCGCCGCCGAGGTTGGGGCGTTCTCGCTTTCCACTATCGTCATCACACGGCTGGGCGCGCAGGCGACCGCGGCCCATCAAGTCCTTCTCAGGATCGCGTCATTCACGTTCATGTTTCCTCTCGGGGTCTCCCAGGCAACGTCCGTCATGGTGGGACACCGGATTGGCGAGGGCGATCCGCACGGCGCCCGCCGGGCTGGATGGTCCGGAATCTACCTTGGCGCCGGGATCATGACGATCAGCAGCCTTGCCATGCTGCTTTTCCCGGAGTTCATCTACGGCAGCTTCACGTCGGATCCGGATGTTTTCAAACTCGGCGTCTCATGCCTCATGTACATGGGCATCTTCCAGGTGTTCGATGGAATCCAGGTCGCGGCGACCGGGGCGCTGCGCGGAATCGGCAACACTGCGGCATCAATGCACGCGAACCTGCTCGGATATTATCTCTTGGGCCTGCCCATCGGTTTATGGCTGTGCTTCGGGCGCGGGATGAACATCCTGGG
>CAWUNT010000306.1:0-3288 GCA_963923405.1 uncultured bacterium
CCGCGGCGAGATCAACGCAAGAGTTGCAGAGCGTATTCCGAGCTGCTGTTTGCCTGTGACAACACAGACACACCTGCTTGCATGAGGATCTTGCTCGTCGCGAACTTCGCCGTTTCACTGGCGTAGTCGACGTCGCGGATGCGGCTCATGGCTGCGCTCAAGTTCTCGTTTGAGATCTCGATGTTGGTGATCGTCGAGTTCAGGCGCGACTGCACGGAACCTAGAGTCGCGCGGTACTCCGCGATCGAGTTGAGAGCCGAGTCCATGCGGTTGAACAGGTCGCTCGTGCCGGACGGGCCGAGGTCCTGGGCGCCGCCGTCGCCGTCAGACACGATCGAGATCGCGTCCTCGGTGATCTTGCCGAGCGCCTCGTTCAACTTGGACACTTCATCGGTATTGATCGTCAACACATCCGGATCCGTCGCCGGATCGATCTCGGGTGGATTGCCATCCGAGTCGCTGGCGCGGTT
Source organism: uncultured bacterium (assembly GCA_963923405.1). Classification (GTDB taxonomy): domain Bacteria; phylum Bdellovibrionota_B; class Oligoflexia; order Oligoflexales; family RGVZ01; genus RGVZ01. The sequence goes on from CAWUNT010000306.1 coordinate 471, forward strand.
CGCGGCACCGACGAAGAGCTGGATAGGCTTGTTGCCGTCCGACTTCAACAGCTTGGACCCGTTGAATTCAGTCGAGTCGACAATCCGCGCGACTTCCTGGCGGAGTTGCTGGAACTCCTTGTCCAGGAATGTCCGTTCACGGTTACCGACCGTATCTGAAGCGGCCTGCGCGGCGAGTTCGCGCATGCGGACGATGATGTTGGTGGTCTCGTTGAGGCCACCTTCAGCCACCTGCAGGTAACTGATACCGTCGTTCGCGTTGCGTTTCGCGACGTCCAAGCTCCTCGTCCGCGCCCGGATACTTTCCGAGACGGCCAGGCCAGCGGCATCATCCGCGGACCGGTTGATCCTCTGACCGGATGACATCCGCTCGAGGGATTCCCCGAGTGCCCGGCGGTTTTCTGTGAGCCTCCGCTGGGCAATCAACGACTCTGTGTTGCTTTTAATCCTGAGCCCCATGTTCGCCTCCTTGGCAAGTCAGCACACGCTGCCTTGCGTTGTTAAATCAGGTTGTTCAACTGACTACGTCTGAACTTGAAGATGTCCCGGCAATCAGGTCCGGAGCAGGGCGAGTGCCATCTCAGGAGCCGCGTTTGCTTGCGACAGAACTGAGAGGCCTGCCTGGTTCAGGATCCTGGTCTGGGTGAGTCGAGCGGATTCCGCTGCGACATCCACATCCTTGATGCGGCTGCGGGCGGTTTCCATGTTTTCGACGTTCACGCCAAGGCCGTTGATCGCGGAGTTCAAGCGGCTCTGGATGGAACCCAGCGTCGCGCGCTCCGAGGCGATCCGGTCAATCGCGCCGTCGATCGTAGTAAGTCGGGAGGAGATGTCCTCGCGGGATGGCGCCACGCCACCAAGTTCTGCCGGTCCAATCTCCGCGCCCTTGCCAAGGCCGAGGGTTTCGGAGTTGAATTTCAGGCCTTCGAGACCAATCTTGATGGCATCGACGGTCGTGTCGGCATTGGTACCGACTTGGATCACGAACTGGCTCTGCTCGTTGTTCGGATCGAAGATGCGGGTACCGTTGAACTCGGTCGACGCGCCAATACGGTCCAGTTCGTCCACCAGTTGTGTGTATTCGCGGTTGAGGTAACCCCGTTCGCGATCACCGATGGTGTCCGTTGACGACTGGACGGCCAATTCGCGCAGTCGAACCAGGATGTTCGTCATCTCGTTCATGCCACCTTCGGCGACTTGAACCAGCGACACAGCATCGTTGGCGTTGCGTTGAGCGACGTTGAGGCCGCGAATTTTACCGCGCAAGCTTTCAGAGATGGCAAGACCGGCCGCGTCGTCAGCGGATTTGTTGATCCGGTAACCGGATGACAACTTCTCCATGCTGCCTTGCAGTTGGTTGTTGCTGTCTGAGAGGAAACGTTGAGCGGTAAGACTTGATACGTTGGTCCTGATGCGCATTCCCATGATAAATCCTCCTTGATCCGTCCCGGGCGCCAACCTTGGTCCCGGTTTGTTCGCGCAAGCTTCACCCTGAAACTTGCAAGGGGGATTTCGTTGTTTTTGTGAAAAGCTTTAGAAGTTTTTTGCAAAAAACCAAAAAACGGGTACGTTCTCAGTGATCCCGGATGGTTGGATGACAATGAGCAACAAATTCAGCGACTTGATCCGTTTGGTCGAAGGCAAAATTGCCGTATTTCCATTGGAAAAACGGCGACTTATCGTCGCTTGCTCCGGGGGTGTTGATTCCACTGCGCTTTTTCACGTTTTTTGTGAGCTTTTCAAGGCCAAAAAAATTTTTTCATTGGCGCTGTTTCACTTCAACTACGGCCTCCGTGGAGAGGAATCCGAGGGCGACGAGTCGTTTTGTGAGGGACTGGCGAGGGGCGCTGGCGTCCCGTTTTTGGTCGCGCGCGCGACGGAAAAAGACCGTGAGGATCGCCAGGGCGAAGGCATACAGGAATGGGCGCGCCGATTGCGTCGCGAGGCCCTCGTAAAACTGTCCGTCAACGAAGAGATCATCGCTCTGGCCCATCATGCGGACGACGCGGCGGAAACGGTCGTCATGCGACTCATGCGCGGCACATCACTGACGGGCATGCGCGGAATGACAGAATGGGATGGCCGTTGGTGGCGCCCCTGGATTCGTGTGCCAAAAGCGGAAATCATCGCCGCGGTAGAAGAATCCGGGATGCTGTTCCGCGAGGATTCCACCAACGCGCAGCTGGACTACGCGCGGAATGTGGTGCGTCACCAGGTTCTGCCAGGGCTTTTCAAATTGTGGCCGGCCGGGCGGGAAAAACTTCTGGATCTGGCCGATGACGCGGCCGTCGTCGCTGAATATGCCCTCAAAAAAGCCTTGGAGGACGTCGGTTTTGAATTGAAGGCGGCCCCGGCAGGCCGCGCGGGCATTCGCGGCAGCGAACCAGTTTGCGACCAGTCCAGATTGGCAGGGCTGCCCGACGCGGTAGCCTTGGCGGTGCTGGCGCATATGGCACGCTGCACTGCGGCGGGTGAATGGAGACAGCTTTCGCGCCAAAACCTGGCAAAGGTTCTTGCCGCCGCGCGTGCCGGTGGAAAACCCCGGTTTGTCCTTGAGCTGAGTCATGGACTGTACCTTGAGGCAGGATCTGGCCAGGTCAGGGCGTGGTCCGGTAAAGCGATTTCCGGGTGAACTTTTCCCTGTGATGCACCGGATTTGCACAACAGACCGGCAAATTTTGCCCTCCCCGGGCCTTCTTGGGGTCTTCGGTTATATGATTTGATTTGGACCCCGGTGGAACTCCGGGTCCATTTGCGAATTTCGCCCGGTTCTGCAACAACTGACGCTGATCATCAAGTCCGGCACATGGCGCTTTCC
>CAWUNT010000307.1:0-3281 GCA_963923405.1 uncultured bacterium
CGTCATCCTGAGGGCGAAGCCCGAAGGATCCTGTCTTCTCTCCCAAAACGGCCCCGTTGTTTACTATTTGGCTCAACATTTGTCACCTAATAGAATGTCGCAGATTTCCTAAAATACTTTAGTAAAAAAGTAAAGTATTAATAGCCCTGATTTTGCTGGCACATTCCGGTTGCGCCGGGGTGCGGGGTGGGACTAGAACCGGGGGTAAATTTCCTGTCTCCGGTACCCCATTGGAGGTGTGTTTTGGCGTCACGAATTCCAGCCCCGTTCAGAGCCTTCGCTGGCAGTGCGTTTTTGGCAGTGTTTACGGTTTCTTTTGCCGCCGGGGCCCCGGCGCAAAATGCGCATGCCCCATCGAAATCGTGGCGCGACAAAGTGCATCGTTATCATGGTGAAGAGGCTCCAGGAACTTTCGCGGGGACCCATAGCGCGGACGTACCAGCTGCTCCGGCAGACGCCGCCAACGAAGCTCGCCTCGTAACGGGAATTCGCCAGCTCACTTTTGCGGGCGCAAGGTCTGGCGAAGGCTACTTCAGCGGCGACGGCTCGATGATGGTGTTCCAGAGCGAGCGCGAGGCCGAAAATCCGTTCTACCAGATTTACCTGTTGGACCTCGCCACGGGACGCAGCGCCCGGATGTCGCCAGGACTCGGACGCACGACTTGCGCGTGGGTCCATCCGTCGAAGACAAAGGTCCTGTTCGCCTCAACGCACCTCGATCCTGACGCGAAGTCGAAACAGGACCAGGAGTGGGAGCGTCGCCGGACGGGCGGGCAATCAAGTTACGCGTGGGATTTTGACGACCAATATGACCTGTTTGAGACCGACACCAAGGGCAACATCCTGCGCCAGCTGACCACGGAACGCGGTTACGACGCCGAAGCCAGTTGGTCTCCGGACGGCCAGAAGATCGCGTTCTCGAGCAACCGCGCTGGTTTCGCGGACGACATGTCGGACGAGGATCGCGCGGCCTTCGAGAAAAATCCGTCTGCATGGGCGGATATCTACATCATGGACGCCGATGGTTCGAATGTGACGCGCCTGACAAACGAGCGCGGTTATGACGGTGGTCCGTTTTTCTCTGCCGACGGCAAGAGGATCACGTGGCGCAAATTCAGTGAAGACGGATCGACAGCCGAAGTCTGGACGATGAATATCGACGGATCCGATAAACGGCAGTTGACTCGCCTTGGCAAGATGTCGTGGGCGCCTTATTTCCACCCGACCGGTGATTACCTGATTTTTGCGTCGAACGTGGAAGGGCACCGGAACTTCGAACTTTACATCGTCGACGCGGCGGGCCAGCGCGATCCAGTTCGGGTGACTTGGACGGACGGGTTTGACGGCCTGCCGGTTTTCACGCCGGATGGCGAGCACCTGGCATGGACCAGCACGCGGACTCCGGAGAAGGCCTCGCAGATTTTCATTGGCGAATGGAATGACGCGGCGGCGCGCGAGGCGCTGGGACTTCCGGCACGAAAACCGAAGTTGTCGGCGTTCAGCAAAGAAATCACCGAATCAGATTTGCGTTCTCACGTGAAGTATCTGAGTTCTCCGGCGCTTGACGGTCGGTTGACGGGGACTCCGGGGGAGACTCTGGCGACGGAGTACGGCGCGGAGGTTTTCGCGAGGCTTGGCCTTGAGCCGGCTGGCGATCACGGCACTTATTTTCAGAGTTTCGAGTTTACGGCCGGGGTGAAAGCCGGTGCGGACAATAAGCTAAGCCTTGGCGGCCACGAGGTCGAGATGGACCGCGAGTGGCGGCCGCTCGCGTTCTCGTCGGATGCCGTCATGGAAAACGAGACGGTGGTATTTGCGGGGTACGGCATCGTGGCGCCAGACGGCGCATCGATCGGACGACAGACGGACCCGGTGAATGCGGCGTACGACTCTTACGCGCACCTGGATGTTAAAGACAAGTGGGTGCTGGCGTTCCGTTTTGTGCCGGAGAACCTGCCGGTCGCGCGGAAGCAGTACCTCAACCAGTTCGCAAGCATGCGCCAGAAGGCAAAGTTCGCGCGTGATCGCGGCGCGAAGGGGATCATCCTCGCGCACGGACCGAACTCCGGTGTCACGGACCAGCTGATCGCGTTGCGCATGGATGCATCGGCTGCGGCGATGAGCCTCGGCGGGATTTCGATCACCGACGATGCGGCAGAGGCCCTGTTTGCAGGGTCGGGCAAGGGGCTCAAGGTCCTGCAGGACCAGCTCGATGGTGGAGACCTCGTGCAAGGATTTGACTTGCCGGTGAAGATTACCGGCAAGACCCAAGTCACCCAGGAAAAACGGACCGGCCGGAACGTCCTGGGTCGACTGAAAGCCAGCAATTACCCGTGTAAAGCGCCAGTCACCGGAAGTGTCTTGATCGGGGCGCACGTGGATCACCTGGGCAGTGAAGCCGGCAAGGGGATTTTTGTCGGCGCGGACGATAACGCATCTGGTGTGGCGTCGGTGCTCGAGATCGCGCAAAAGATCGCGACCATGGATAATTTCGAGCGTGGCGAGCTGGGGCGCGATGTGATTTTCGCCCTCTGGTCGGGCGAGGAACTTGGCCTGATCGGATCGTCTCATTTCGCGAAGGACCTGGCAGCGCGTCAGGGTGGAAACATCTATCCAGCGCTTTCGGCGGCGCTGAATCTGGACATGGTGGGACGGATGCGGGACTCGGTGACGATGCAGTCTGTCGCGGCGAGTCCGCGTTGGCCTGGGCTGATCGAGCAGGCGAGTTTGCGTCACGGACTTCGCGTGACCACGCAGGCCGATCCTTATTTGCCGACAGACTCGACCTCGTTTTATGTCCAGGGTGTCCCGACGCTTAATGCTTTCACGGGATCCCATGACGACTACCACACGCCAAGGGATACGTTCGAGAAATTGAATTACGAAGGCATGCAACGGATTGCCGCGGTCATGGGTGACGTCCTTCTTGACGTGGCGCGTGATTCTGACGCGCCGCCCTACAACCGCGTCAAGGACCCGAATGGCGGTGGTGGAGGTACTGGCGGTGGATTCAAGGCGTATCTCGGCACCGTGCCCGATTATGGCAATACGGTCGTCAAGGGCGTGCTCCTTTCTGGCGTCAAGGCGGACAGCCCGGCTGAGAAGGCTGGAATCAAAGGCGGCGATATCATTGTTTCGCTGGCAGGCCAGAAAATTGAAAACATTTACGACTACACGGCAGTCCTCGGAGTCCTGAAGATCGGCGAGGCGGTCGAGATCAAGATTTTGCGCGGTTCAGAAGAACAGACCTTCAGTGTGACGCCAGCATCCCGCGGATGACA
>CAWUNT010000308.1:0-3268 GCA_963923405.1 uncultured bacterium
GCGCGACCAACTCAAGTTCAAATCAACGTGGTCTGTAGGCAGCACGCAAAACGTGACGAAAGCCGTTGCGGACGGACTGGGCTGCGCGATCATCCCCGACTTCTTCGCGACGCAACTGATCCAGGATGGAAAGGCCGACTTGATCCTGCCCGACGTTGAGATCGGGGAGACAAAGATCAAGCTGATCGCGAACGAGGCAGATTCCGAGGAAGTCAAAAACCGGAACCATAAATATTTTGAATCTCTTGGAAGTATCCTTCGTCGCCTCTCTGTTTCCACACCGTGAAGTGGTAAAATCCAAAAACCAAACGCCGCTAAATCGACCATGGAGGGACGAAATGAAACGCGGACTTTTAATTGCCTTTGGGATCGCGCTGGCCGCGACTGGCGCCCATGCGGAACAGGAAAAACGCCACGCGCGCGGACTCGTTGTGCCGGCGGACGCGAATTACGGCGTTCCATTTCTCAGCTGGAGCGAGATCAACGAACTTCCCGACGTGGTGGACTTGCGCGAGTCAGGTCACGTCAGTCCGGTAAAAAACCAGCGCAGTTGTGGATCGTGCTGGGCATTCGCGGGCGCGGCCGTCATGGAGAGCGCGATTCTGCGCGGCGGTGGTGAGGCGATGAACCTGTCAGAGCAGGAACTGGTATCTTGCGACAACGACAGCTACGGCTGCCGCGGGGGATGGCAACCGTTTGACTACATGAAGAACAACGGAATCGGGCTCGAGGATGATTTCCCGTACGCGGCGCGTGACCTGTCTTGCAAGCGCATCAACCCGGTGGCGAAAGCGTCGCGTTGGGGCAACATCGGACAGGCAAACAAGAGCCCGAGCGTTGACGAAGTCCGCAAGGCCGTAAACGATTTCGGGGCGTTGTGGGTCAGCGTCGCGGCTGACAGCAGCTGGGACAACCCGACGCCAGTCAATACGCGGTGCTCAAACAGCCAGCCCAACCATGCCGTGACGATCGTCGGGTACGAGAAGAACGACAGCGCCAAGTTCAACTTCATCGTGAAGAACAGTTGGGGCATCGACTGGAACGGAGACGGTTTCATCAAGTCGCAACTTGGCTGTGACAGCCTCGGGCGTCACGTATCCTTTGTCGTGCCGGCAGATGGTGTTTGCGCGCCGCCCGAATTCGGACTCGGCAAGCAATTGACCCTGAAAGGCGGCGGCGAACTGAAAGCCCCGGGCCTCGATGACGCGGGAATGACGTATGACGTGTACAAGGTCGGACAGCCGATGCCAATCGGCAAGCCGCGTCGCATCGGCCCGCGTGATGGCGGCGACTATGTGTTCCGCACGCACAACGCCTGTGGCAACTGGGAAATGATGGTCAAGGTGAAGACCTTTTAAGGAACGTCATCCTGAGCGGAGCGAAGGATCCTGTCTTCGCCTCCACCCCGCCAATCATCCATGCCTTCTCACCGGCCGCCCCGAGGACGCGCAACGCGTCTGACGGGCGGTCGGTAGCGATGACCAGGCCCATCCCCATGTTGAATGTGTCGCACAGTTCTGAAATGGACATTCCGGAGCGATCAAAAAACTCACCCATGACGGGCGGGATTTCCGCAATCGGCGGCAAACAATCGATCCGGTAATGAAGTGATTCGTTCATGCGCGGGATGTTCTGCAGGCCGGATCCTGTGATGTGCGCGACGCCGTGCAAAGACGCGCCAAGTTCACGTTGCATGCGGTGGACAAGATCGACGTAGATTCGCGTGGGCGCGAGAAGCCGCGCCGCCATTCCGCCGACGCTGAAATCCTCTTCACGCAACAATTTGCGCAACAACGAATATCCGTTCGAGTGGAAACCACTCGATGCGATGGCTATCAGGGAATCTCCTGCCTTTACTTTATCGCCACCGAGAAGGTCTTCCTTGCGGACCTCGCCAACGCAAAACCCGGCCAGGTCATAATCCCCCTGCGCGTACATGCCGGGCATCTCGGCCGTCTCCCCGCCAATGAGGGCCATGCGGGCCTGCGCGCAACCATTCGTGATGCCCGTCAGCACGGCTTTCGAGACTTCGAGATCGAGAGACGCGCTGGCCATGTAATCGAGGAAAAACATCGGCCGGGCACCGGTACAGATGACATCGTTCACACACATCGCCACCAGATCAATCCCAATGGTGTCGTGAATGCCGAGTTTTCGCGCGAGAAGAAGTTTCGTGCCAACACCATCAGTGCCTGAAGCCAGATAACGTCCATCGCCCATGTCGTAGAGAGACGCGAATCCTCCGACTCCGGAAACCACGCGGTCGTCGTAGGTCATGCGGACCTTTGATTCGATCCACTCGACAAACCGGTCTGACTTCTCGATGTCGACACCGGCATCACGATACGAAGTTGCCATCGGAATATCCCCCTCAGTGCCGGAAGTGACGGCGCCCAGTGAACGCCATCGCCACACCCAGATTGTTGCAAGCCTCGATCACTTCACTGTCACGGATGCTGCCACCAGGTTGGACGATCGCCCTGATCCCTGCGGCGGCGGCTGACTGGACCGTGTCCGCGAAAGGAAAGAACGCGTCCGACGCGAGTACCGTGTCAGCCATCGTGAGTCCCATCCGCTTCAGGTTGTCCTGAGCCCTTGGCAGGGCGAGTTTGACCAGGCTGTCGATTCGGTTGGGCTGGCCCATGCCAGCGCCCGCCATCTCGAAACCCGACGGAGTCTTGCAAACAAGGGCGATCGCGTTGCTCTTCAAATGTTTCGCGACAATCGCCCCGAAACGCGCGGCTTCACGGTTGGTCGCGTCCATTTTGAGGCTCGTCATGTCCGCCATTTCAACGTCAGGCCCCTTGTCCTCATCCTGGACCAGGAAACCGCCCGAGATGCTGCGGACGGACACTTCGCGCGTCGCGGCAAGCAGATCGAGTTTCAACAAGCGGAGCGATTTTTTCCGGGACAGGATCTGCCTCGCCTCGGAGGTGAACGAGGGCGCGAGGATCACTTCACAAAATCTGTCGTCGATAAAGCGCGCCATGCTTTCGTCCACCGCGTGCGTCGAGGCGATGATGCTGCCAAAGGCACTCGTCGCGTCCTGGTCCCAGGCGTTGCGCAGGGCTGTCGCCTGGCATTTCGCGATGGCGACGCCGCAAGGGTTGCCGTGCTTGATCACCGCGACTGCTGGCTGGTCCGAAAACATCGCGAGGTCGCTGGCGAGGCGCCACGCCGCGTCGGCGTCCAGAAGGTTGTTCCAGGAAAGTTCCTTGCCTTGCAGGACTGTCGCCGACGCGACGCCGTTGTCCGGTCCAACGGCCAG
>CAWUNT010000309.1:0-3261 GCA_963923405.1 uncultured bacterium
ACACAAGGAGTATCGTCGGCAGCGTCAGATGTGTATAAGAGACAGGGGAAGTACTGATCAGGGCCAGGGCTATCGAACATCAGGCTTATTTCATCGCCTCCAACCAGACAGGCGAGCACGCGCCAGGAAAAACCAGTTACGGACACTCAATGATCGTCGACCCGTGGGGTCACAAGATTTGCGACACTGGCGACCGTACCGGTTTCGCGATGGCCCCGGTGAGTCACGACGTCATCGCGCGTTATCGCAACCAATTGCCGGCGATCAATGACCGAAGGCCCGAGGTTTACGGACGGTGACGCGAAACAGCCACATCTTCGAGACAAAGATCCCCAACGGACCCTTGGGTGATCCGGTCGTCTACTGCCTGTCGCAAAAAACAGGGGAGGCCCTCTTGCTGGACCTCGGTGACCTGTCGAATCTGAGTAACAAGGAAATCCTGAAAGTCCGCCATATCGCCGTATCGCATACTCACCTTGATCATTTCATTGGCTTTGACCGGCTGTTGCGGGTGAATGTTCCGCACTTCAAGCCTTTCGAACTCTGCGGGCCGCCTGGATTGATAAAAAACGTCCAGGGCAAGATGAATGCATACTGCTGGAACCTGTTGGAGCCCGGCCAGATCCGGATTCGCGTTCACGAAATCAGTCGCGATGGCTCGATCACGACGGCTTTGCTCACCAATGACCGCGCGTTCGAACCCACCGTCGAACCGCACCGGGAGCCGGTATTTTCTGCGGATGATCCTCCACCACCAAAAAAACCGGCCGTCTGCGCGATGATCCTTGATGACGGTACCCGTGTGGAATCCATTGTCCTGGACCATGGAACCCCTGTCTGCGCGTTTATGCTGCAATCCCCCAGCCGATATTACGTACGCGACGGGGCCCTTGATGATCTCGGGCTCGACGCCGGTTCCTGGATTCGCGAACTGCAAATGACCATGGCCGCGAAGGATTCCGGAAGAGTCTTTGAAATAGGGGGAAAGACCTGGCGCGCCGGCGACCTCGCGGCGCGACTGCTGAATCGCGTCCAGAGCCGGTCACTGGCCTACTTGACCGACTTTATTTTCAACGCGGACAACCTCGACCGGCTGAACGTCGCATTCAAGGGCGTCGAGAAAATTGTTTGCGAGACCAACTACCGCACAACCGAACGTGAACGTGCCACTCAAAAGAAGCACCTGACCACAAAGCAGGCCGCGCTGATCGCCGCTGTCCTCGGCGCGCGCGAACTGGAGACTTTTCACATCTCCAACCTCTACACGGACCGCGTTGACCTGGCGCAAGAAGAGGCCCAGGCGTTCTTCGAACAATTCCGGAATCTTGATTCGCGCGACCTTCAAGATGAGGTCGCGGCCGAACTCGCCCGGGACCGCTGAAACGGTATCCGACCAGTCCCGCTTCTTGCAGTGACAACAACTCCTGCAAGGAGGTTGTCCACAATGAAACTCATGACAAGAATCCACACGGTTGCGCTCCTCATGGCTTCCACGATACCGCTTGTGACTGCCAATGCGTTGGCGGCAACTTTCGCGGACACATACGTCTGCCGGCCAACAAACGCGGACACATCACTCGAATCCGCGGTGCGTTTGTCCACCATGGGTTCTGGCCAGGAAAAGTTGTTCATGGTCAATGGCAACGAACTGGGTCGGGTCCGTGTGAGTCAGGGCGCGTTCGGACTTGAGGCTGTCGGGAGTGTCACAAACATCGCGGACGCAACGATGGATTATAAACTGGTCGTACCGCAGGTCGCGCTGAACGAAAATCGCGATCCTTATCAGGTGAACGGCATGGTGATACGCAGCCTCGTCGGCACTTTCCATCCGCCAACCTACGTCCACACGGGCCCGGTGCAGTATCTTGAGTTCGAACCCGTCGGATGCGAGGCGTCGTCCTCGTTATGAGGCAACGGACGCGACTTCCTGATCCTGGGTGTTCGACCGGTAATCGACTCGTACTAAATTGGGCGGGGCCGAATCAACGAGCCCTGCCCGCGGAGGAAGGCCGGCTGAAGCGAGCACAGGATCCTCGAAATTCATCCTGCCCGCCGCGTCGGTTGAACCGAGCAAACGCAAGACGCGCGCTCCGGCGGCGAATCCGCGAACCGGGATGATGCCAAGGTCCTGGCACAGGGTCTTGTCAGCGACCAATTTATGCAACGCGTCAGATATCAGGATATCAGCGCCGCATTCTTTCGTCAGGGACTGAAGGCGAGCCGCCATGTTGATCGTCGGACCAATCGCGGTGAAATCGATTCTGTGAGCGTTGCCAACCGGTCCAAAAATCGCAGGCCCGGCATGGATGCCGGTACCGCAAGACACGATGAAATCACCACGCGCGCGACGACGATTGTTCAGGTCCGAAATCCCCTTTCTGATCGCGATCGCTGCCCGGACGCTATCCGCGGCGTCGGTTGTCGACCTTACGGGAACTCCCCACAAGGCGAGAACAGCGTCACCCACAAACTTGTCGATGATCCCGTTGTGCGACTGGACCGCGTTCGTCACGACATCAAGGTATTCATTGAGAGCCAGATTAACCGCGGCAGGCGGGAACTGCTCGCACATGACACTAAACGACCGCAGGTCGACAAAAAGGCAAACAACACGTTCGGCCCTGATCGCCGGCAAGTGTGGACTGCGAATGATCTCCCGTAAAAGACGGGGGTCAATCACCATGCCAAAGCGCTGAAGGACCATCTGCCTGTCACGAACGACAAGTGCCCATTCAAGGGCAATGACAACTCCGAAAGACGCCATCACCAGTTCGGAGACTTTTGTGACCCTCAGGGCCAGGTCGATGCCATTCAGGTCTGGAAGGGCCGCCAAACCCCAAATGGATGTCTGCCGCGTGAACAGGAGCATCGCGTCAAAGGCTAGCAAGATGGTGAACAACATCGCCACGCGGCGGCGGAAAACCGCGTGAGGGAGGTTTCTTGTCGCGATCCACGTCGCCGAGGAGAATGCGGCGCCGGCCAGCACGACGGCTCCGAGAATGCCAAAATGGTTCTTGATGATGGCCGGGACCAGGAATTTCATGACCCCGGTCTTGCCCGCGAACAGGCAAGCCGGCGCAAGCGCGGCGAAAAGGATGGCGGGTAAAAACGCCTTCAATTTCCGTTGCCGGAAGTAGAGCGGCCAGAACGCCAGAACGCATGCGTAGAAACCACAACGGACCGCGGAATCGAGTGTCGAGAAATCTACGTCCAGGAACGCGGGAAAGGGGGCCATGGCGTTAGCAACCATCCGGCTGTAAT
>CAWUNT010000310.1:0-3258 GCA_963923405.1 uncultured bacterium
CTCAATGTTTGGCCTCGCGCAAGCCAGAACCACTTGTTTTGTGCCGACCAAACCAACCTGTCCGCCGACTTCAATGCCGCTGAAAGAGGCATCACCCGCAACCGTTTGCCGTAACGATCCAGATGGATCATCTCCGCGGGCGTTGTCCAAATGACGTGATCTCCAAACCCGAACAATCCGGTCGTGACAGGTTGCACTTTGTCCGGCAACGGATAGTGCAGAATCCTTCCGGTTGCGGGATCGACCTCGTACATTCCATCGGAGGACGAAACCAGAAGCGCGCCACTGCCTTGATCGATCAGGATGCTGTGCAGTCCTTCCGGGTCAATCCGGTGGCCGTTGATGGCCGCGGGCTGAGAGGCAGTCCTCGCGTTCTTGCCGGAGACGGTTTCGATCAGTCGGTAGCGACGGACCGACTGGTCCGCGGGTTGCCAGCGCCATAGTGATGTCCGGCCGGCGAACCATACTTCACTTTTGGCGGAATCGTCCCCGGAAGTCATCACGGCAAGATCCGAGAACGGTTGGTCCCCGGACATCTGAACCGCCTGATATCGAGGCAGGAAAATTTCCGTGACCCCGCCGGCAATCAACGGAGTGGGATCAGCGGCCGCAAGAGCCAACAACAGGGATGAAATCTTCAGTGGTTTTGAAAGCATTCAACAATTCTAGATAGCGCCAGCCCATCGGGCAAGCCGCTCGTCTTCAATTCGACATCGGCCCGCGCGCACGCCGCGAGGGCACGCTCAAAAGTGGCGCGGGGGACGGAGGGCACGTAACGTACGAAATTGCGGATTACGACCTGCGGAATCCGCAACCTGGCGGCCATCCCGGACATGTCGACTGCCCCGCGACGCGCCATTTCGTCTTGGATGGCGAGAGCGTTACGGCAGTGACGAGCCAGGACACCCGTGACGGCAAGAACACTCTCTCCGCGCTCCAGAAGGGTATGAAGGAGTATTTCCGCCTCGGCATGACGCCGGTTGACCAGAAGGTCGTCCAGGCGGAAAACCTCATCCTCGCGCAAAACCCCGAGAACGCCAGCGATCTCAGCAGTCCCAAGGTCCGTCATCCTGCCACCCTGACCGCCGCTTCCATCTTCCGGCGGCGGAAACAATAAAGCCAGCCGGTTGATCTCGTTCTCGATGACAATGGCGTCACGGCCGCAACAGTTGAGGATGAGTTGCTGGGCCTCAGCGGTCAATTGCAAGCGGGCACGCTGGCCCGTCGTCTGGATGAACTGGATGAAATCAGTCTGGGTCAACGGCTGGGCTACATGGATCTGTTGACCGTCAAGGCGTGTCAATTGCCGCTGGAATTCGGCGGTCAGGGCAGGCTTTTCAAATGCCACAACCAGGGGATTCGACCAATCCCGCGACTCGGGAAGCATCCCCAGCAACTTGCCGAAATCAGACCTTTTCTCAGCCCGGCGCACAATCACGAGCTGGGTATCCTCAAATAGACTTTGACTGAGAACCAGATCCAGCAATCCGTCTTTTGCCAGTTCAGTCGCGTCGAGGGAATTGATCACCGCGGCTACGGGATCGTCCAACTCACCGGCTGCGGCGTGATTTCGCCTTTTCCACACATCGCGTAACGCATGCAGGGCCTTGCCGATGAAGAAGTCTGAATCACCGGTGACGACTATCAAAGACGGCCATGAGGCACCATCGTCGCTGCCAGATAGCGCGCGCAGTTTTGCCGCAAACTGTTGCCTGAAAGCCTGATAGCCAACTTGACCGGCGTTTCCGGAAGACGCTGGCGATGTTTTTTTGGCTGCCTTGGAAGTCATAACCGCCAATGTGCAGGGTTGCGGGTCAGGAATCGAGCAAAATCCTGACGTCCCAGCATTTTTGCAAGGCCTCGACTTCCTTGCCAGCCTTGTGGAGATCCAGTGGGGTGGCGGCCTTTTTCCCAGTTAAAACAGATATTTGTACGTTGCCACCACGACGCTTCAACAAGACGTCGCGCACCCGTCGGCCCCTGGTCCGGTTCAACGCGGCAGCCAGTCGAAGCATGCCCGAAAGCACCCGCATCGCTGCCCACTCGTCCGCCGCGAGGTCAACTCCAAGCGCAGGGTCAAGTGCCCTCGGCGCCACCGACTTCCGGTGAAACCTGGCGATCAGGCTCATGAACGTCCGTTCGTCCTGGGTGAACCCCAGCAAGTGACTGTGCGCGATCAAGTAATGCGAGTGACGGTGGTATGCCTGACGGCTCACAAAAAGTCCGCAATCGTGAATCCAGGTTGCCGCCTCCAGCAAGCGCCTGAGGTGTTTTCTGTCCTCGCGATTGAAGTGCCCGAGAGCCCATGGCGCCATCTGGTCAAATATCCGGAGTGCCAGGCGCACCGTGTGGGCGGCAACGGTCCGGTCAATGTCGAAGCGGTTGGCGAATGTCCGGATGCTTTCCTCGCGGACATCCACCCGGGCCAACTGACGATCGGGTTCCAGCCGTTGCCAGGTATCAATGACGATCCCTTCGCGGAGTCCGTATCCTGAAATCATCCAATGACGGACACCGAGACCGGACGTGATGGAACTCAGCAATTCCGCTCCGGCCAGGATGATCTCGCTGCGACTCGCGTCAAGACCCGTTTTGACACGGATGGCTACGGGATCACGCAAACGCCGCAATTCCGCGGTGATCGTCTCCAGGTCCCCGGCCCGAAGGACTTGGCCGTTCGGCTCGACTCCCTGACGCACGCGCATGGTCCTCGGATTTATCGAAGCCAGAGCCTTGGCTGTCCCTGAGGCGGCGACGGCGATGGAGAATTTCTGCAATCGCGCGTTCTCAATCACCGGTTCCAGACGCGAGGCAATTGCATCGCGCATTTCCTGAAGGCGCTTGCTGTCAACCTTCTTCAGGAGTCCGTGTGCCACGCTCAAGTTCACAGCACCAAGTTTCAATGACGTCACGAGGCTGATTTTCTCGCCACGCCCAAACACGATTTCGGTACTGCCACCGCCAATATCCAGGGCCAGAACCGGTTTGTCTCCCAGAGGATTGCCGTGCTTCATCCCGAGAAAAACAAGACGCCCCTCCTCGTCACCGTCAACCACCTCGATGCGGATGCCTGTAGCCTTGAAAACCCTCTCGATCAGGGCTTTGTGGTTGCGCGCCTCACGCACCGCGTGCGTGGCGATCGCGCGAATGTGGCATGGGTAAGCGGCGCAGATTTCCTTCATCTGGCGCATGGTCGTCACGGTCTTGGCAATGCCCTCGGCGTCAATGTCTCCCTCTGCCGTCATGCTGTCTCTTATA
>CAWUNT010000311.1:0-3247 GCA_963923405.1 uncultured bacterium
AGTCGTCTCTTGATCGGCGGTTTGAAGGTATTGCTCGTCACCGACAAAATCGGCGTCCCAGCCCAGGGCGTGCGGAATTTGCTTCAGGATGATGATCAACCCGATCGCCGCGAGCATTCCCTTGATGACGCTGTGCGGAAAAAACGATGCGAGAACGCCCGCCCGCAACAGCCCCAGCATGATCTGAAAGGCCCCGGCAAGGAGAACGGAGACAAGGAAACCGTTGAAGCTGCCGAGTCTCTGAATGGCGGTCGCGACCGTCATTGTCAAACCAGCTGCCGGTCCGCTGACGGCCATGGACGATCCGGAAATCCATGAGACTATAATCCCTGCTACGATTCCCGAGACTACCCCCGATGCCATGGGAGCGTCAGAAGCCAACGCAATGCCGAGGCAAAGTGGCAACGCGACCAGAAAGACTACAAAACCCGCAGGGATGTCCTTCGACGCGTATTTCAAAGACTTGGAAACGGAAGAGGCAATCATGGAAGCCGGTATATCAGCGAAGAGGGACAGATGAAAGCGCGCAAGTTACTGATAGCGTTGATTACTGTGACGGTCTGGGGCTGCTCGATGCGGCGCCTGGCAATAGAGAACTACGAATGGTTGGCAACCCGGGCAGCCGTCAACTTTGCCGACCTGACCAGCGATCAAAAGGACCAGTTCAAAACAAACCTGAGATCCCTCAGCCAGACAATCCGGGACAAACAACTCGGTTCGACTTTAAAGGCTCTGGACGCCCTCCCGGAAATCCGGGACCCAGCCGCTGCCGCTAAATTGATTGCGGAACTCAGTGATGGTTTCCGCATGGCTGCCGGCGAGGCCTGCCGGACTTTCGCACCGCTGCTTTCCGGGTTTTCGCCTGCGCAACTGGATCATCTTCAGCGCAAGTTGGCGGAAAGAAATGAGAAATACGACCCGCGACACAACGGTGGCCTTGTCACCTACCGCGCCTACCGACAAACTGAGGCCAGATCCAATGCCGAGGACTGGTTCGGACCTCTGAACGACGCCCAATTGGTTGCGCTCGATTCACAACCAGCGAAAGATTCCGGCGCGCCCGACACCTGGGAAAATGATTACTTGGCGTACCGCCTGGAATCCCAACAAATTTTCGTGGGAATCCTGCGGGAGCACCGGGGGCACGCCGGAGAACTTGAACGGGATTGCTTGAGGTTTGTCGAGCGACCGGATGAGTATCTTTCGGCCAAAGGCCAGAAAACCAGGGCTCTACACCGGGAACATCGGAACAAAACCGGGCTGACCCTTCTGACAAGCCTGGAACCACCACAGCGTGCCCACTTCCGGAAGGAAATCGACCGGCTCATCCGGGATCTCAATGCATGGTCTGCCCACATAGGAAATCTATAGAATCAACTTAATTCTATTGATTTCAATAGTAATAAATAGTAATCATGCGGCACCATGAAAATGCCGCAAGAAAAATATAAATATTTGTTTTTATTGTTTTTTTTCTTATGCGCCCCGGCGCTCGCCCAGGCACCTGTGGCAGCAACCCCATCTAATCCCGGGTTGGCACCCGTGGAGTCACTGATCCACCCAGGGATCTTCGTTGTTGCAGCACTCGGAGACAGCATCAGCACGGGAATGGACGCGACCAACCTGGGTGACAACCGGAGCGTCAGCTTCTCAACCGGCTGGGACCCATCCGTCGGCAGCCATGCCTCCCGCCTTCAACAACTGATGCCCTGGTTGCAGGTCCGATCGATCAATGTTGCCAAGGCGGGCGCAAAGTCTGACGACCTCGCGAGGCAAGCCGCGGAGGCAGCCCGGTACATCCCGGATTACGCGACAGTGCTGATCGGCGCCAACGATGCCTGCAGCCTTCTGGGTGAACGTTCCCATGACTTGCAGCGCTATGTGAGCAATGTAACCGGAGCCATCACCACTTTGGTGCGCGCGAATCCTTCGATACAAATACGGCTGATCCCCATCCCGAACATGCGTCGTCTTTATGACCTTGGGGCCTCCAAAGCGCATTGCCGGATCAAGTGGAGTCTGGCTCCGGTATGCCGGCCAATGTTCAGCCCGATCAGGGGAGCGCAAGCGAAGGAAGAATTCTTCCGTCTGGTTGATACTTACAACGCCAGCCTTAATGGCATTGCGCATGCTTACGCGGCCAATACGACAGTCTCGTGGGGTGCTGCCTCGCACCAGTTCCAGCCCGAAGATGTATCCCAAATCGATTGCTTCCACCCGAGCCAGACTGGACAACGGACGCTGTCCTGGTTGTCCTTTGGTGGCAATTGAAACACAAAACCAAAAATCTTCGCGCGACTGGGGTCCAGACCAGGATCTTGGCCGCGCATCTGACAACCAGGACCATTGACAGTCCGGTCGGAAATCTTTGCGCATTCGCCTCAGGGGGAGAGCTTGTCGGTCTCGCTTTTCCATCGAATGCTGAGGCGGTGACCCGTGAACTGGCGCGACGCGATTACAGGACCGCTGATCATCCACGCAGGGATCTGGATGAACTGCTGCTCGACGAAGTCGAGCGACAGCTTGATCTTTATTTCACGGGAAAATTGCGAAAGTTCGAGTTGCCCATCCGCACCAGCGGAACCGCGTTCCAGGAGTCCATCTGGAAATCCTTGCGACAATTACCATGGGGGACAACAACAACTTACGGGGATCTCGCCCGCAATTTGAAGCGCCCCGGATCCGCCAGAGCCATTGGCATGGCAAACGCGCGCAACCCGATCGCCATCATTATCCCCTGTCATCGCGTGACCGGGGCCAGAAACAAAATCAAAGGCTTTGCCGGGGGCTCCGCCGCAGTGCGCGGTTTGCTCGCGATTGAGCGCATCTCAGAAGGACTCCCATGACAACAGACGCAACATTTGAGCAATTCGGCCTGCCCCCGGAAATCTTGCAAGGAATTCAGGATGCCGGGTTTTCGAATCCGAGCCCGATCCAGGAACTGGCCATACCGGTCGTCATGGAAGGACGTGACTTGATCGCGCAAGCGCGCACAGGCACCGGGAAGACAGCCGCCTTCGGGCTGCCGGCCATGGGGCGGTTGCTGGCGTCAGGTTTCAAGCCTTCAAAGGCCGCGGGCGTCAAAATCCTGGTCATGACGCCGACCCGGGAACTCGCCATGCAAGTCAGCGATGAGCTGTTCAAGCTGGGCCGTCATGGTGGCATGAGGACCGTCGCGGTTTATGGGGGACAATCTTCGCTGCGTCAGGTTGAGCTGATCAACCTTGGTTCCCCGATTGTTGTCGCG
>CAWUNT010000312.1:0-3244 GCA_963923405.1 uncultured bacterium
CAGTTGCGCAACGCCACCGCGTCAACCCGAAGTCGCGCCGCGCGCGCTCCCGCCTCCACCTGCGACTGCCAGTCAGCCAGAACATAGGGCAGCAGATCAAAATCCGCCGGCGCCAACCCGACCGCCACCGCGGCCTGAGGAAAATCCCGCACGAAGTTGCGTGCCGGAGCGCCGCCACACGACCGCGCCAACGCGCACGCCAACCACACCGGAACAACAACGTTGCCGGGCCGGCCCGTCAGGTTTTCAGACAGATCGATCACTGGATTCATGGCGCCTAGGGAAACACAGGGACGCCCGCGGGTCAACGGATTGCGGGCTGCCCGAGGAAGGCCACGAGGGCGTCTCCGCAACGCCTCGATTCCATTCCATTTTCACGCCGCAGGGATTTCCCGGCATCGGCCAGGGCCGTTTCGTATTGCTCTCGCGGGAACACCACCAGCACATGGATGTTGTAAACGTGCCCCGCCCTGACGATTTTTTCATCACCCGTCTCGGGAGCCTCGACCTTCTCGTAATAAATGTCCGCCACGCGAACGGCCGCCCCGAATTGCTGTTTCACGGCGGCGCTGACCGCGCTCTGAATTTTCTCCGCGCCCGACCCTTTCTCGGGATCGACAGGAACCTTGCAGACCTCCGCCACTTTCTTGCGGGCTGCCTCGATGATCGCGAGCTCGCTCAACTGGGTCGCGCCCAGTTGGGCCTTTTTCACACCAAGGGGCAAATCCAACTCGTCCAGCTGGACCGCGTGATACTGATAACCGGAATCTTGCCAGATCAACTGGGAGGGCTTCACGGAAACCCAGGGCGGCGTCTGTTCTTTGCTTTTCTCGAGGACTTTCGGACCGAACAGCGAACCAACAAATACGCATCCAGAGACAAACACGAGTCCCAACAGCGAAACGGCACTCAATCGATTCCAGCGCATGGGATTCCTCAAAGCTTGTTCATCTTGCGTATCATCTTGATCTTGTCCAGAACACGCTGACGGAGCGCCGGGTTCTCGTCAAGGATCAGTTTGATCACCTCAACGTCGTCCTGGGTTCCGCGCTGCTTCTCCGGCAAGATGCCTTTTTGGGCGGGCGGCTGCTTCTGTGTTTTCTTCTCGTCTGCCATGATCCAGGTCCCTTCCTCAAAGCATGTGATAAACGAGGCCTGCTCCGTACCACCGGTCGAATCGTTCCAGCCCGGCGTTGACCGGTTTGTCTCCGGCGTTGCGTGGCCGGCGATACAACTGGTACCTGTCATGCCCTTCCAAACGAATCGCCAGGTTGATCGTCGCGAAAACGTCAACCGCGGCCATGCCATCGTAAGATTCCATCGTAATGGAAATCGCGGTTTCGGGCGCGTCGGGGGCGACCGCGCGCAATCCGTCATAACGCTCGAGGTTCACACTGACCGCGCCGAGGGCCCGGATCCTTGGGGATATGTTGTAGACGAGTCCCGCGACCACCCCCGGATAAATCAGTGAAGTCGGCGGTTTGAGTTCCGCGTCATCATCAGTTCGCGTGTAAGTCGCGCCAGTGCTGCTGCCCAGCATGTAACCAAGCGGACCGAATATCTGCAGGTGGTACGTGTATTCGCCACGGGTCCAGAACCCGTAGTCGCCGATCTGGCGATCACGCAGCGCGCCAAAATTCGCGACCTGCCAGCTTCCCCACAGGTACCCACCGGTAACGGCAAAATGGTGTTCCCGGCGGAACCCGCGGACAATCCGTTCCCAGCGCGAGAATTCCCGCCCCGGAGTTTCCTCCTGGACCGGCGCGTCAGCAGCCAGGGCCGGGCCAGAAAGGTTGGCCGCGCAAAAAGCGATCACGATGACGCCTCGCGCGACAAGCCCTTTGACAATTTTCCCGGTCCAGAGCATTCAAGTATCCGTCGACGGGTCCCAACCGCGGAACCCTTGGAACATTATAGCCGGAAAGTGACTGACATGCAGACTGAGAGCCAGATCGCCACCCGAATCGCGGAACAGCCGGCTGACCCATTTGCCACCCTCATCCACGGCGATCCATTCAGCGCGATCCTGATCGCCGTGTTTTTGCTGCTTTGTTTGCTGGTCGCGGGTGGGCTGATCGTGCGCCAGGTCAAGAAACGGCGCGACGAGTCCAACTTGACCGCGGCCCTCGCTGAATCGCAGCCCCCGACCGAGGAATCGTGGGCGGAAAAGCTTCAATCTGGACTGGCCCGCACGCGCGCCGCATTCGCCAGCACCCTTGGCAGCCTCTTCGGCCCGGGCGCGCGCCTGGGCGACGAACTGCTGGAAAAAATCCACGAGGCGCTCTACCGCGCCGACCTCGGCGTACAGACGACGGACCTCCTCGTGGACCGCATGCGCCAGAAATTCGCCGGGCAACAGGAACTGACCTGGGACCAGGTGCGCCCGTTCCTCGTCGATGAAATGCGTGGCCTTTTCGCCACCGCGCCCGCGACCCGCGAGACATCCGGCCCGCACGTGATTCTCGTTGTCGGAGTCAACGGCGTCGGCAAGACGACGACCATTGGGAAACTCGCGGCATGGTACAAGTCGCAAGGCAAGAAAGTCATCCTGGGCGCGGGCGACACGTTTCGTGCCGCCGCGATCGACCAACTTCAGACATGGGCGGACCGCGCGGAAGTCGACCTGGTCAAGCAACAACCGGGGGCGGACCCGGCAGCCGTCGCGTTTGACACCGTGCAGGCCGGCAAGGCACGCGGGGCTGACGTCATCATCATCGACACCGCCGGTCGCCTGCACAGCAAAGACGATTTGATGGCGGAACTCGCGAAAATCAATCGCAGCATCGCCAAGGAACTCCCCGGCGCACCGCATGAGACTCTGCTGGTGATCGACGCGACGACCGGCCAGAATGCCGTGCATCAGGTCCGCGCCTTCAACGAAGTCGTGAAACTGACGGGCCTCGTCGCCACCAAACTGGACGGGACGGCCAAGGGTGGCGTCCTGGTCGGGATCGCGCACCAGTTCCACCTGCCGGTCTCGTTCATTGGAGTTGGAGAAAAGGTCAATGATCTCAGGCCCTTTGACCCATCTTCATTTGTCTCCGCCATGGTCTGAAAAAAACTCAGAAATCCCTAAAGAAGCCAATCACAGTTCCGACGAGTCGTATTGGGGGTAAGTCCCGATGATCCGTCGGAAAATTCGAATCTGCGTGGCGAGCCTCTCCGCCCTTTTTGCCCTCGCGACATCCGGTTGCCTGAAGGGACCCGGGTTCATGCAGGCGCGCGGAACCGCGTCTGGCCTCGA
>CAWUNT010000313.1:0-3236 GCA_963923405.1 uncultured bacterium
GATCAAATCCCGCTCCAGCAAGTTCTTCATGATGCTGCCGGCATCAACGCCCCTGATATATTCCACCTCGGCACGTGTAACCGGCTGGCGGTAGGCGATGATCGCAAGTGTCTCAAGCGCGGCACGGCTGATGGGACGCGGGCGCTGGGCGAATTGCCTCTCAAGAACCGGTGCCGCAGCCGGAACAGTCTGGAACTGATAACCGAGGCCTTTTGTGTAACGAAGCGTAAAACCACCGGCACGATCCCGGTAGTAGTCCATCAACTGACTCAGGCATTCCTGAACGTCCTTGAGGGTCACTGTGTTTTCAGGATCCCTGACAAGCTCAAAGAGATCCATCGTCTTCACGGGCTTCGGAGACGCAAAAACAATCGCCTCGATTTTCGCGTCAAGGCGCAACCCCTCCGCAAATGGAAGGAGATCCTGCTCAAAGTCGTCCCCGTTTGCCAATTGAACGGCTTCCTGATTGACCGTTTCCTGGCTGAGGATTTCTTCGCCGGGTGTTTCTCCGACCACCGGGGCTTCGTCCATGGTTCCTTGATTCATGATTTCTTCGTTCATGATTCCACCACCGTTTCACTGACTTGCGCTATCGTCATCGGGACAGCGATGCCCGTTTCTTCACCCGTAATGCCACGGAAAGGCAGGTCCGCCTCGTCGCAGTCGGGCTGGTAAATCCATAGCGGCCCCATGAGGTCCTGCTGGTAAAACTTCATCTTGAATTGACGCGCCAACTCCAGCACGGCGAGGATGTTGACGACCAGCTCGTATCGAGACTGAAACCTGTTGTAGAAACCCTGGAAAAGGGCGAACCGCAGGACTTCAACCTCTGACGACATCCGTCCGATCGTTTCCTCGAGGCTGACCATGTGACGTTTGGCCTCGACGCGAGTAACCTTCCGGTCACCAAGTGACTGGAGCATTTGCTCGTAAAGCACGACGAGCATGGCTGAGTCACCCTTGAGCGGGGCTTCCACGTCCTTGAAAACTTCCTCCAGACGTCGCCACTCCCAGCCGGTTTGGATCTCGACTCCAACCTGTGGCCGCAGGGCAAGTGCCGCGGCCGCCTTGCGGATGGCTTCGTATTGGATCAGGCGTTGTTGAAGAGCCTGAACAGGATCTTCTTCTTCACCGTCCTCGTTGGTGACCTTGCGTTCATCCTGAGGTAGAAGCATCCGGGACTTGATTTCGATAAGTGTGGCTGCCATCTCGATGAAGGCGCCAGCGTCGGCAAGGTCGTCGAATTTTAGTAACCTGAGATAATTCAGGTACTCGGTCGACAACTTGAAGATGTCGATGTCAAAAATGTCGATCTCATGCACCCGGATAAGGTGCAGAAGAAGATCCAACGGACCTTCGAAGTGATCGAGTTTGACAAAGTATTCGCTGCTCATGATTATCCGGCTTTTATAACCTTGATAGACAACGTCCACAAACTTTATCTCCCCGCGGAATTTATTGCACGCCATGAATTGGCGGGATCCGGCCGACCCTTGGCCGCCGTAAATATCAATTCTTTCAGGCACTTGGATGTTTTCGCGGCATTCTCCAACGGGCAGAGCTGTGCTCGAATGTTCCGCTCCAGCGGCACCAGTGCCCAAGAGCGCTCCAAGTCGGGTTTTTCAGCAGCTGGCTTGGCCGCGTACCGGAACGCCATCGTTTCAGGATTTCAGGCTGCCCTGAAGGACCTGGGGTTCCAGGGACAGCGGGGAATCAGCTTGATTCCATCGATGGAGGCCTGGCCCGAAAGTAGCCTGGCTACGATGCTCGAGTGGATTGCCGAATCAATGCCCGTCGAACGCATCGAGATCCCGGCAGAGGCACCCTCCCAAGAATCGTCGATGACTATTTTCTCCCGTAATTTCAGGAGTATGGTCGATTCTGCGAATGGTCCGGTATGGATCTTCGGAACGACCTTTCACTACCTGCCACTGCTGGAAGCCGGCGCCCTGACAAAGCTTCCTCGGGGTAGCGTCGTTTTCTATACAGGCGGTACCAAAGGACGTGTTCGAGACA
This sequence comes from uncultured bacterium, assembly GCA_963923405.1. Lineage (GTDB taxonomy): Bacteria > Bdellovibrionota_B > Oligoflexia > Oligoflexales > RGVZ01 > RGVZ01. The sequence goes on from CAWUNT010000313.1 coordinate 2,017, forward strand.
TCGCGGAAAACAGTTTCGTCTCATGGCTTGCGGATGCGTTCGGGATTCCGTTTGAGAGCGTGATTTCAGAATATGGAATGAGCGAACTCGCCTCCGCCGCATACACTGCGTCAGGAGCGGGCCGCCGCTTGAAGTTTCAAGCCGGTGTCGTTCCGTTCGTCGTCACGGGAATATTGCCGGCAACTGAGCCAGACAAAGGCGCGATGTTTCACGGTCGCGATCAAGGCACCGGATTGCTTGGGGTTTTTGATCTCAATAGAATTGATATCCCGGCTCCGATCATCACTGAGGACGTCGTGAAACTCAGCGAAAACGGCGAGTTTCAGTTGCTTGGGCGCGCAAACACGGCGCCGCTGAAAGGCTGCTCGCTGCTGGCTGAACATCATCATGAGCACGCCAAGTCGCCAAGTCCCCGTCCATTAACCTCCACCAACCGTCAAGACCCTCGTCAGGCCAGGATGCCAACCGATTCCATTCCGTCCATCGTTGCGGATTTTTTCGCGAGCCAGGAAGCGCAACTCGCCCTGGCGGCGGCCATGGGGTCACGGCGGGCGGCTACAATTGCCCTCGAGGACCTTGTCGCGAGCACCGGTCTGGTCGCGTCCCGAAGGGACTCCTGGGAAAATTGCATCCGCAATTCCGGCATCCTCGCAACTGGTTCGCGGCTGCTCATCATCCCGCCAAACACTCACCCTGTTGCTCTCGCTTACCCGCTGGCTGTTGCCCTGGGCGTCGGCAAGGACGTGAGCGTGAAACTCACCAGGCAGCAAATCCCGTCCCATTCATTCTCGCGCTTGATGATACGGCGCCTTGAGGCGGCCGGCTGTCGGATTGAACTGATCAATCCTGGCTTCCGATTGACGCAGCCACACCACTGGGATGCCGTGCTCGCTTTTGGTGACGACACAACCATCTCCGCCATCAAAAATTCCGCCGGGGAGCGGACACTCATTTCAGGTCACGGGGAAACCATCGCGGTCAGCCTTGTGCCGCTGGACGGACTGAGACAGCACCTTCCGGCCATCCTGCGGGACACGTTCTCGATGATGCAGCGTGGATGCATGTCGAGCCGGATGCTGGGAGTCATGGTGCCGGGCGCGCCCGGCCTTGAAACGCGATACCACGAAAAACTTGCGGATCTCGTAGCGCAAGAAATTTCAACACAGTGGTGGAAGACGTGGGGAGCTGTCTCTTATACACATCTGACGCTGCCGACGATA
>CAWUNT010000314.1:0-3234 GCA_963923405.1 uncultured bacterium
TACACAAGGAGTATCGTCGGCAGCGTCAGATGTGTATAAGAGACAGGAACGGCGCAAACCACGACCGACTCGTGATTTTTCGCCGCGGCCCGGATCATGCATGGTCCGCCGATATCGATGTTCTCGATCAACTCCTCGTCAGATGACTTGAGTTCCACATGTTTCGCGAACGGATACAAATTGCACACGACGAGATCGACCGGTTCCATTTGCAATCGCTTCGCGTCAGCAACATGACTCGGGTTGCCGCGACGATAGAGCAGTCCCCCGTATATCTTTGGCGAGATGGTCTTCAGCCGTCCGCCGAAACATTCCGGAAATCCGGTCCAGTCCTCGACCATCTTCACTGGAATACCCGCGTCTCGAAGGGTCCTGGCCGTACCGCCCGTGGAAAGTATCTCGACATCGAGTTCGTGGAGAAATCTGGCAAGAGCGACGATCCCGGTCTTGTCGGACACACTGAGCAGGGCACGGGTGATTTTGACCAGGCTATCTGGGTCTGACTTCCGGACTTCAGAGTTCATCGAGGTACCTCCGGGCATTGTTGAATATTTCAAGTCCGCGCGCGGAACCAGGCGCGCGGGTTGGATGCAACCAGTCCGCGAGGGCGGCTTCGGGATGAGGCATCAGTCCAAAGACGACGCCGGTGGGATCGCACAGGCCAGCGATGCGGTCGAGCGATCCATTGAAATCCTCGCGGTATTGAAGGGCGATTTGCTTGTGTTCACGAAGGCGCGACAAGACTCCGGCTGAGTCTCCGGCGAATACCCTGCCCTCGCCGTGACGGACCGGGAATGAGGTCGCTGAAAGGCCGCGCGTCCAGACACAGACGGAATCAGGAAAATCAACCTCGACCCATCGGTTGATGAATTGCCCCGAGGCATTGTGGGCGAGGGCGACCCGGTGCCGCGGGGTTTCCTGACCATCCGGTTGATCCGCGATCTCCGGCCAGGGCAGGAGGCCGAGCTTCACGAGGGCCTGAAACCCGTTGCATATCCCGATGACGGGGCGACGCCTTGCGACAAAGTCGTGGAGCTCATCGCCGGCAGCCTTGCGCAATTTGGCCGCGAGGATCTGTCCGCTGCCGAGTTCGTCACCAAATGAGAATCCACCCGGCAGCGCCAGGGCCTGCACGCCGGAGAGAGACCGCGGCCGCGCGACAAGTTCGTTCACATGCGTGGTTATGGTAACAAAGCCAGCGGCTTCAAAAGCAGCGGCCGTCTCACGTTCACAGTTGATCCCGTCTCCACACAAGATCATGGCGACGGGTTTGGCGGAAGATGAGTTCTTGTTGAATTTCACAGGGCCCCCTTCCACCATTTGCATAAATCCTCGACGGACAGGCGCGGAGATTTGCCGTTCGTGAGGGTCACGATGACTTCGGCCTCCGCCGTGACAGTGCCGGCCCGCACGACGTTCCCGGAATCGAGAAGAGCCGCGAAAACTTCTTCGTGACGCGGATCCACGGAAACAATGAATCGCCCTGGTCCTTCGTGGAACAGACCAGCAAGGGATCCCAGGCTCGCGGCGCCGATTCTCGCTCCGAGACGACCTCCGATCGATGATTCGACGATGGTCGTGAATGCCCCACCGTCACTGACGTCATGGCAGGACTGCACAAGGCCTGACTTGATGGCCTTGTGCAAGCGGCGGTAAACCTCCATTTGACGGCCAAGGTCGAACGCGGGGAATTCACCGGCGTCACATCCGGTATCCCAGACCTGCGCGAACTCGGATCCATCAAGGGGCCAAACCTCATGAGGACCGACCAGGTAAATCGCGTCGCCGGCCCTGCGGAAATGACTCGATGTGACGCCCCGTACATCAGGGACTTTACCCATCGCTGTGACAAGGACTGTCGGCGGGACGCTGATCTTGACGCGACGTCCCGCGGGATCCACGCCGGCAAAATCGTTTTTCATGCTGTCCTTGCCGCTGACAAACGGCATGCCCCAGGCGATTGCCGTTTCACTGAGGGCGCGGCACGCGCGAACCAGTTGGGCCATCTTGTGGGCGTAGTCGTGGTTGTTTGGACCTGGAAGAGGATCAGGCCAGCAGAAATTGTCGACGAGGCAAGTTTGGTCCGGGTCGGCACCAGCACTGACCAGGTTGCGCACGGCCTCGTCGAGGGACCATTGCGCCGACAGGTACGTATCGACATGGGCGAGTTTCGAGTTGATGCCACTCGCGACCGCGACGCCACAGTATGGATCCGCGGCGCCATGGGGTTTGAGCCAGATCACACCGGAGTCCGCGGGACCGTCACACGCCACGCCGGTGAACGGTTTGCCAACGGTAGCGGCCTGCACCTCGTGGTCAAAACGTCGAACCCAGCGCTCCTTTGACGCGACATTCGGCCGCGACAGAACCGATCGCGCGATTCGCGCGAACGCGGCTTCATCCGCGTCGACATCAGGCAATTTGCCTGGTGTCCGCCGGCAAATCCACTCAACCTTTGGCTGCGGACCTTTCCAGACGGCTTTCAGTTCCATCGGCCGCAGTTCCTTGTGAAGGAATTCCAGCCGCAGGCAACCGACGGTCTTGCCATGCCAGTGGATCCGGAATTCACCAGACTCATCAAACGCCCCGAGCCTGGTCACTTCGACGCCGTGCTTGCCGGCGAGTTCAGAAAATGCCGCCCAGGAAGATTCTGGTACGGCGACCGTCATTCGCTCCTGACTCTCACTGACGACAATCTCCCACGGCTTCAATCCGGGATACTTGAGGGGAACAAGGCTGGCCTCGATGGAGGCTCCACCGGTGAACTGCGCCATTTCGCCAACACTTGAACTGAGCCCGCCAGCGCCGTTGTCGGTGATTCCTGAGTAAAGACCGGCGTCACGCGCCGCGAGGATGAAGTCGGCGAGGCGCTTCTGCGTCAGCGGGTCGCCAATCTGTACCGCGGACAATGGCGAATCCTCGTTGAGTTCAAGAGAACTGAACGTCGCGCCGTGGATGCCGTCCTTGCCGACACGCCCCCCGGCCATCACGATCAGGTCCCCAGGCCGGACTCGCTTCTCATGACCGGGATTCCCGTCAGGCAAACGCGCCGGGGAAACTCCGATCGTCCCGCAATAGACGAGTGGTTTTCCGCAGTAACCCTCGTCGAACACGAATGCACCGTTGACGACTGGAATGCCACTCTTGTTGCCGCCGTCTTGAATGCCGCGATGAACGCCCTCCATGACACGGCGGGGATGTTTCAGTGCCGGCGGCAACAAGAGTGGCATTCCA
>CAWUNT010000315.1:0-3214 GCA_963923405.1 uncultured bacterium
AGCGTCACAGCTTGCGAGATCCGCGATGGCGCGCCAGGCAAGGATGATTGTGCATGACTTGAAACGCGTCGTGAAACTGCACGATCCGGCCAATGCGGCATATCTGGACGCGTTCCTCATAGACTTGTCCGCGCTGGAGCAGAATCCGGTTCACCCCGCGCCTGGCAGTCTTTCTTCGCGTTCCCGGCAGAGTTTCTCGATCGTCGAGGTTATCGAGGCCTCAATATCAAGCCTGCGCGATTCCTTGCGCATCCGTGAGCTGGACGTGACGATCTCTCTGCGGCACCAGTCGCGGCTGGCCGGGGATCCTGCGGCCATGCGCCGCATCATGGACAATTTGATCGACAACGCTGGCGCGAACGCGGCCGCGGGTTCAAGAATTCTTGTTTCTACCCGCGAAGAGTCGGTGCGGCAGGTTGACGAGAGCTCGCCCTGTTGCGTGATCTCTGTCGCGAACAAAGTGGATTCTTATTCACCGGGTGATTTCGCGGTACTCGGCAAGGGGCGCGTGCGTGATCGCAAGGACGGGCGCGGTCTTGGGCTCGTCATTGTGCGCAGGCTCGCGGAATCGATGGGAGGTACCGTTGACCACGGGCACGATCCGGTCACCGGACTGCTGGAAATATCCGTCACGATTCCTGTCGATCGCGGGTTGCCGGATCTTCTGGCGGTTTCCCGTGGCAACGGTGTCACGGTGTCCACCCTCGCGCGGGTGGATCGCAGGTTGATCCTTGTTGTGGATGACAGTCCGTTTGTCCGCGACAAGTGGGAACGACAGTCCACAGAGGCCGACATTCTTGTTTTTTCCAGCCCGGAAGAATTCCTGGGCCACGCGACGGATCCTGCCCTGATAGCGCGCAGGCCTATCCTCGTGGCGGATTATCACTTCGATGGATCCTCAATGGATGGGATCACTCTTGCGAGGAAGGCGATGGACGCTGGAATTACCGACATTGTGATCTGCAGCGACTGGGACATCGGCCGTCTTGAAATGAACGGTGTTCGATTCCCTTTGATGCGGAAAGGCGAAGTGTCAGTGGAAAGCGTGATGATGGCCCTTCAAAAACCATCAGCCTGAAGGGTTTCCTCGAGAAGGCCAAGTCCGGCGAAGACCTGTTCGAGGTCGACATCCGGGTCCCTGGTGAAAACCCCGCACTGGTACATGTTCTCGATTCCAAGGTGTGAATGGCAATGCGTCACTTCGACGCGCAATCGTGCCTCGTCAATCTCAAGCCAGAACTGGCCTCCGTGAGGGAGAGGCTCGCGCGCGATGAAACCAAGTCCCCGTCGCGAGACGTCCGTCGGGCGAACATTGATCAACCGGTCCCCGTTCATGGACACCAGGCGCCCCAATGCGCGGCTGGACACCCGGAATCTCCGGAGTTCCGTCCGTTTTGATCTGACGCGTATTTGCGACATTTAAACCTTCGAAATCAGATACTTGTCGGGATAAAAAAGCGCGCGCACCTATACGGGTATCGACGATTTTTTCGCGTACTTTAGGATTTTTTGCCGTCTGTCCGCATTTTCTCCGAACGGCAGCCAGAACTTTGGCGAAGGTGTCATCCCATTGACGAAAGCAGGCATTCGCGTGGCGGTTCTTTGGCAGAGGCAGAACTTTCCCGGGGTAAAAATTCACACGGCAGGATTTTGTCGGGAAGAAACTTTCGGGTGAATTTTCTTCCGCGTTCCGGGGTACTTGCGACGTGGTGACGCGTTGGCACGACACTTGCTCATGAGACAGAGATCCGAAAAATCAAACTGTCACTCATGTGCGAGGTCCCATGCGATCGCATCTCATGGCTCTCTGGTCGGTGGTCCTGTTGACCATTGCGGGCGCGACGCCGGCAATCGCGTCGGATTACTCGGAGATCGTCCTGCCCTTTCCGCAGGCGCGTCCTTACACGGCAAAGTACGACGCGGTCGAGAATTCGGTCCGTCTTGAGATCCTCAAGACGTCCTCATCGGAGCTGGCGCCCCTGGAGCGCTATGATGAGGAACTCGTGCGACGTGTTCTTGTCAAGGACCGCGCGGCTGACGGTGTCGAACTCCTCATCAAATTGAAGTCACGGGATGTCGTGGCTACAATCAACGACTTCGATGAGCCTTTCCGGATCGTCATCGCAATCTTCAAACGCGGTTATACGCCGGCCCGCGCTGTCTCGGGCCTGCCCGTCTCCGACACGCATGCGGAATCAAATCCTCCGCACGCCATGGCCCTGTCGGCAAAGAATCCTCCCGCGGAAGTAACAGCACCGGCCAGCGGACCAGTAACCGGGGCATCCGGGGCGGCGCCTCAGCGCAAACTCTTTCAGCCTGCGCCCAAGAGGTTCGAGACCGCGGCCGACTTATGCGCCCACCTGAAGCAGGCAAAGCCTGGTCGCGCTTCCGGTTGGGCCTCGTTGGAAGATCCTGTTTACCGCCTTGACGCCTTGCCTGCGAAGGCGCAATTCGGCGGGGACATTCCTGTTGCCGTTTGCGAACGCGCGATGGCATCCACCAAAGGCATGTCAGACCTGGCAGCCGCCTTGTTTGCCGACGGTCAGGAACTCCGGGCGATGGCCATTTACCAGCAGCTCTTGTTTCACGATCCCCTGGCGATTGAGAAGGATCCCGCGAACTTGTGGCGGATGGCGGAAATCCATCTTGGACAATCGAATCTTTCGCTGGCAGGCGGCTACTACGAAGCCATTGTAAAACGGTTCCCGGGCACGCCAGAGCACGGACTCGCGCTCATGAGGCTGATTGACGTGCGTGCGCTGGAGGCGAAAGCCCTCGGACAAAAAGACCTGCTTGCCATGGTTTCCCCCGGACTTCCGTCACTGAATGTGACGAGCGCGACTCCGGACTATCGTGCGGGCAAGGTCTTGCGCGTTTCCTTCTGGCGTCCATCCCAGGGCGAGGGAAATCCCGCGACCAGCGTGCCTGCCATCGAGGAAATGGAGGCCAGAGAACTGGAATCCGCCTTTGCTGGCATCAAACATCCCCGCACCAGGTTCCTTGCCGCATCGCTGTTGCTTGGAGCCCGCCTCGACCCGAAACGCGAGTGGTCAACTGATACCGCCAATTTTGCCGCCAACTACTTCCGTGATTACAAGACCGCTGAATTTGATCCGATGCGAAAGGAATTGTCGGACCGTTTGCGCGGGCGCCTTGAATCGATGCTGCAGAGATTGTCCATGGAAGGCCATCATGTCGATGCCGTCCAGACTTT
>CAWUNT010000316.1:0-3208 GCA_963923405.1 uncultured bacterium
CATCACCACCGAGGAAACACTGAAGATTCTGGCGGCGCAAAAAAACGAGCCACAAACACACAACGCTCTTGTTTGCCAGTACAACAGGCCTTTTTCCATTGGCCGGTTGCGCATGGAGCTGCTGCCCTCCGGCGGTATACTTGGTGGAGCTTCGCTTTATGTTGAAACGGAGCAGGGCCGACTGCTTTACGCACCGTACTTGCAGACCCAAAAAAGTGGGACAGTGCGGCAAATGCAGCTCAAAAAGGCCCACACGCTGATCTTGAACGCCTATCATCCGGATCCGAATCAAGCGTTGCCGAACCGCAAAAAAGAGCGCGACAGGTTCATTGACTCGGTAAAGTCCGCCCTCAAAAACGGACAGGCGCCGACGATCCTTTGCCGACCGACGGCCGTCGCGCAGGAACTGACCAAAATCCTGAGCGATGAAGGCATTCCTGTCGCGGTCCATCCAAGTATCTATCGCGTGCACAAGGTCTACGAAACCTGTGGTTCGCCGCTTGGCAAATACACGCCGTATTCCACGCGCGGCTCACACCGCAACAAACCTGTCATCTGGCCAGCCCCAACAAAGCCAGGACATCTGCGCTCAAAACTGCCAGAAGGCCCTGTTTTCCTCATCGAGCAAACCATGGGCGACACCCAGCTGCCGGCGCACCTGAAACGAAATGTGGAACGTTTCTATTTCAGCGACGCTTGTGACGGGGTCGAGCTTCGCGAAGTCATCGCCGCTGTCGCCCCCAAGGAACTTTATTTCATCGGCCCCTATGCCAAGCGCTACGTCGAGGAAATGAAGTCCGTATGCCCCAAGGTTAAGCCCCTTTTTCAGAACGACCAGCCAACCCTGTTCTGAGCCACCCAGGTACGTCCCAAACGGCAAGGCAAAATCTGTCTAAACTGCAGTCAGGTGAGCGCCACCTTCAGCACCCTTCATTTACTGCTCACGATTCTAAAAGAATAAACCATCGTGATTTCAGCTACTTGAACTAAAAGGCCAATCCCTCGCACGTGGCTGACCGCTTGCAACAACATCCCGGCGGAGCTTTTGCTTCCGTGAAGTGGACACAGGTTTTGGAGACCCCGCATGGCTGATTATCGCGCTGCCCTTGAAAGATTGATGGCAACCCCTGGCGGATTTGAATGGATCCCGGAAATCTGGCACTTGATCTACGAAGAAGGCATCCGCGGCAATCACATCCTTTTCCAAGACCATGAATTGGCCTCGATTCGTACCTTGATGGCCAGAGGCAACCTGGAATGGGATGACGAATTCGGCCGTTCGATTGAGGACCAGGCCGTGCGCCTTTTGCGCCTGAACAACATCGACATTATTCGCAGCAAAGTCAGCTCGCTCAGCGACGAAGAGAAGCTCGGTCTTTACCTCGTCTACCAGTGCGGGCTTGAACTCTGGAGATCCGCCCTGAAACGCAGGTTGAATTAATTAACAACGGTTGCGCCCGCAGTTTTTTGCGCCCCGGACCCGGCCCGCGATACAATGAATGGTCAAAGGAGAGACCTTCATGGCATCAACCTCTTCTGAATTGCGGCAGGGCCAGCAAACCTTCCTGATCAAAATCATCCGCGGAATCCTGCCGGATTTCCGCAGGTCCGCGCAAAGCTCCCTTTTTGCGGACTTGTCCCTGATGACGCTCGTCGGGTTCGCGCTTTTCCTCGCGCTTTCCCTTTTCAGTTTCCAGCCTTCAGATGCCTCTTATTTCTCTGCGACCTGGCCTCCCTCCCGTGCGCCGCAGAATTATGGGGGGTCAGCCGGAGCAAGCCTCGCCGCATTCCTGTTTTTCTTCACCGGCTACGCCTCTTTCATCATCCCGGTCGCAATCATGATGGCCGCCATCCAGGGTTGGCATGCGCGCCAAGCCATGGATGACAGCCGGTCTTCCTCGCCGGGCGGACCCTTGAGCCTTTCGCGCACCTCCGGACTCATTCTGTTGCTCGCGGTATCCAGCGCTGGGCTAGCCACATCCCAAGTTGAAATCGACTGGCGGGGATTTCCGCTGCCCGCCGGGGGCCTCGCGGGCCATTTCATTTCAGCAAAGGCCACTGCCCTGTTGGGTAGACCCGGGTCGCTGCTCACGTTCAGTCTGCTCATGATGGCTTCGCTCATCCTGATGTTTGAGAAACCATTCCTGAGAATGGGCCGGCAGATTCTGGGAGCCCGACTGAAGTCCAGCGGCCACCGCCAAGGCAACGATGCTGCACCGGGAGACTCCATTTCGCCCGACAACGATCCAGTAGAATTCGAGGAAACCATGCCAGCCCGGTTTGAGTTTCATGAGGATTCCCACATTCCGGCTGCCACGGAGCCAGATCTCGACGAAGTGGGTCGCGATACGGGGCTGGAGACAGTGAAGCCAAAGGCCCACAATATTGCTTACAACATCCCGCCCGCGGAAATTTTTCAATCCTCGGCCAAAAACAGGGATGACAGTGCACATGTCCCCTCGCAAAAAGATATCGAGCAGACGGCAAATCTTCTCATCAAGACCTTCAATGACTTTGGCGTCTCCGGCAAAGTCATTGGCTACCAGCCTGGCCCCGTTGTCACGGTCTTCGAATTTCAGCCTGATGCGGGTGTGAAGCAATCCCGCGTGCTTGGACTGATTGACGACCTGGCGCTTTCGTTGAAAGTTGACTCCATATTTATAAACCCGGTCCCTGGAAAGAGGGCTCTCGGAGTCCAGGTTCCAAACACAAGAAGAGAAACAGTTTACCTGGGCGATATCATCGGTTCCGAGTCGTTCCAGGCAAACCCAAGCCCCCTTGTGTTTGCGATGGGGAAATCCCTCAGCGGACAGCCCGTCTGCGCCGACCTCACGTCCATGCCGCACCTGCTCATGGCGGGAGCCACCGGAGCCGGCAAGAGCGTCGCCATCAACAGCCTGATCTGCAGCGTGGTCATGAAGTCGTCGCCGGCCGACGTCAGGATGATCCTTGTCGATCCCAAAATGCTCGAACTGTCGGTTTACGAGGGAATTCCTCACTTGCTCATGCCTGTGATCACGGAGCCAGACCGTGCATCGCACGCGCTTAAGTGGGCCGCCGCCGAAATGGAACGACGCTATCGACTCATGCAGTTGGCTGCCGTGCGAAATATCGCCGGATTCAACCAGTACCTTGCCCAGGCAAGTCCGGCGCGCCTCGAGGAGCTGCGCGTTGCGTCGGGAGGAGGAACCATCGAACCTCTTCCCTA